>JAUWBL010000138.1 GCA_030601715.1 Candidatus Geothermarchaeota archaeon
GAGAACCTTGACACCGAGGCGAGCATACAAGCAGCAAGCAATAGCCCAGGAGAGAGGGGGTCTCAACACAGAACATCAACGGGCACTGCGACACAATAATATCCTGACGATCCTACGGGCACCTTCCAGCTGTGGAATCGACCATTCGACCTCAAAACGAACCTCGCTGGACACTCTTCACTCTCGAAGTGACGTTCGCCCCTACGGAGGGCAAACGTTACACCGCAGCCTATGCGGTGGATCCGGGCTTGGAGTTGCCTTGGAATCAGTCGGGTGGTGTTCCAGCCGCTAAGCCCTCACAGAAGGCTGTCTCGATGCCATATCGGGAAAGAAGAGAGTAGGAAATCCAAATATGACAAACGTGCCCACAAAGCCGGTGACCCCGACGGATCTTCACACGGATCCACGTATGCTTACTGCTTCATACCCCCGAGAACCCCCGACGCCCTTCTCAACGGACACAAAGCCGGGAGGGATTGGACCTGCGATCCCGTGGCTCTAAGAAATAATACGTCTCGGGCTCCTTGGACATCGTTGGAGAAACCCCTTGGGCCTCCCCCTCTTTGTCTGCATCGAAGGCCTCGACGGCTCCGGGAAGAGCACCCTGTTGGAGGCCCTCTCTCACAGGCTCAGCGACGAGGGGACAGATTTCATCCTCACGTCGGAACCAACCGACGGTCCCATCGGAACATCCATCAAGAGGTATCTAGCCGTGTCGGACCGGGCTAGGGACGTGGCCTTCGAGGCCCTCATGTTTGCCGCGGACCGGCTCTGGCACATCGCCAACGTGGTGGAACCCGCCCTAGATCGCGGAGAGCTCGTGATCACCGACCGCTACAAGTACTCCTCGATGGCCTATCAGACCCCAGCCGGAGGCATGATAGAGTGGGTAGAGGAGATAAACCGGTTTGCGCCGGACGCCGACCTAGCCGTCTTCTTGGACGCGGACCCCGAGGCCTGCATTTCCCGTCTCGAGGGAACTAGGTCTACTGCTTCGGTGATGGAGAACCGCGAAACCCTGTGGGAGATCTACGGCAACTCTCGAAGGTTGGTGGAGCTGGGGAAGCTGACGCGAGTCGACGCCGAGAGAGACCAGACACAGGTGGCGGATGAGGTTCTCAACATGATCTTGGCGAAGCAGAGGCAAAGCCACGCATGAAGTATGTCGACCACCCCTTCGTCAAAGCCAACCAGGTAGCCGAGAGGGACTACCAGCGGGAGATCGCCGAAAGGGCCCTAAGAGAAAACCTTCTCGTCGTCCTGCCCACGGGAGCCGGAAAAACTGTGATAGCCTTGCGGGTCATAGCCGAGATCCTGAAGAAAAATCCCGATGGAAGAGCCCTTGTCATGGCTCCCACCAGGCCCCTGGTCAAGCAGCACATGGACTACATGAAAAGAAACCTCACGATGCCAAAGCAGACCTTCGTCTGGCTGACCGGTGAGGTCCCGCCTCCGAAACGGGCCTCGCTCTGGAGAGAGAAGCAGATCTTCTTCACCACACCTCAAGTCGTACTCAACGACCTCCTTTCAGGACGCCTCTCCCTAGAAGACCTCGATGTGGTAGTCTTCGACGAGGCCCATCGAGGAGTGAGGAACCACGCCTACGCCAAGGTATGTTCGGTCTCACAGCCCACCCAGAAGAGAATCGTTCGCCTGGGGCTGACCGCGTCTCCCGGAGACGAGGAGCGGATCAAGGAGATCCTCCGAAACCTGAAGCTCGACAACATCGCGATAAGGACGAGGGAGGAGCGTGACCTAGGCAGATATCTGGAGAAGATTACCCCGGACCTCCACTTCGTTGAGAAGGACTTGGTCCTCGATTACGCCACCAAGCTTCTACACGAAGAGGCCAAGGAGATTGTAAATAGCCTCAGGAGCACCTTCTCGGGTGAGCCGCTGAAGCTCCGAGCTGATGGTCTTTCCTATACCACCATATCCCGGGTCAGGAAGCTGTCCGAAAAGAGGTTTTGGAGCGGTGAGCTAACGGAGAACCAGATCTGGAAGGTACGAAAGGAGCTGGCCGCGCTCACCAAGCTGGACAAGCTGATACAGTACCTGGAGGCGTACAGCTACCGAGCCTTCCTCGAGTATGTCCAGAGGCTCAAGACAAAGGGATCTAAGCGTAGAGCCTCAACGGAGAGGCGGATGCTCTCCCGATCGAGGCTTAGGGAGGCAGTAATCCTGATCCAGCAGACCGTCGACAAGGGGACAGAGCACCCTAAGCTGGAGGAAGCCGTGAGGACGGTGAAGATGGAACAGAAGAAGGGCGGAAGGATCCTTCTCTTCGTCGGTCTCAGGGAGGTGGCCAACCAGCTGGAGGAGGCCCTAACATCGGAGGGGCTGAACCCCTCGCTCCTGGTGGGACAGCAGGCCAGCGGACGGCTCATGGGAATGAGCCAGAGAGAGCAGCTCAGGTCCATCGAGGACTTCCGATGGGGACACGTGAACCCCCTCATAGCTACCCAGATCGGAGAGGAGGGCCTAGACATAGCGGAATGCAACGTGGTTATCTTCTACGACAACCCCGTCAGCGCGATCCGAAGAATCCAGAGGATGGGCAGAACGGGTCGGGCCATGCCTGGCCGAGCAATATTCCTCGTTCTGAAGGGTGGGAGAGATGAGGGAAGGTACTGGGCGGGCCTCAGACGGCAGAAGAAGTTGGAGAGAGAGACGAAGGCATTGAAGTTGGAGAAGCCAGCTGAGAGATCCCTCCTCGCATACACGGAGGAGAGGAAAGGAGTGACGATTGCGGTTGACCACAGGGAGGCACGGAGCCAAGTGGTCGAGTTCCTCAAGGGATTCGAAGTGCAGATCTCCCTCAAGGATCTGAAACTGGGCGACTACGTCCTGAGCGACAGAGTCGTCGTAGAGAGGAAGAGCCCCGCGGACTTCGCCGCCTCCATCATGGACGGAAGGCTGTTCCAGCAGGTGCAAAACCTCAAGGACGCGGTGAGCCTGCCCATCCTCATCGTGGAGGGAGAGGCCCAGGAGATAACGAGGAGGATCGCGGAGAAAGCCTTCACCGGAGCCGTGGCGAGCGTGATGCTCGACTTCGATGTCCCGGTGCTGCGGACGAGTACCCCGAGGGAAACGGCTCTGATCCTCTACAGCATCGCCCACCGAGAACAGGTCAAGGAGAGGAGACCCGTCAGCATCCGCTTGGAGCGCAAGCCCATCAGCGACGCGGAGATGATAAAGTATCTGGTGTCGGGCCTCCCCAACGTCGACGTGACCCTCGCGGAGAGGCTTCTGGAGCGGTTCGGAGCGGCGGAGGAGGTCTTCACAGCCACGGAGGAGGAGCTGATGAAGGTCAAGGGCATAGGAGAGAAGATAGCGGAGGGGATCCGGAGGGTACTCACCCTCAGATACAGATAGTAGGGTTTGATGAGGCGCCTCAGTCCGAGGAGACCCTACTCGATCCGGATGGTCTTGCGAGAGGGCGGCTTCTTCTCCACCTTGTCGAGGGTGACCTCGAGGACGCCGTTCTTGTAGGAGGCCTTGGCGCTTTCGCGGTCCACCTCAGCCGGAAGGCTCAGCTTCTTCTCATACTTGTATCTCTCCGAGTCCACGGAGATGCCCAGAGCGTCGGAGGAAACCTGGAGGTCGATGTCCTCCTTCTGCACGCCGGGGAGCTCGACCACCACCTGCACAACTTCGTCTCCCTCGATGACGTCGATGAGGGGCTCCCGCTTGGAGCTGGCCTTCGGCTTCCCGAGGAGACCGGGTCTAACGTTGCCGAACTCCCTGATCTGGGGTTTGCCATCCGGCCCCATGCTCATCGAGTAGCCGTGCACGAAGGGTCCGAAGGTTCTTCTCCTGCTGCCGTCGGGCAGGGTCTCCTCACGGTACAGCTCGTCGGGCACATCCTCGAAGAAACTCTTCATAGACTCCTCGAAGAAACGGTCGAAATCCTCAAAGAAGGAGAATCGGCGAGGTCTCCTCCTTCTACGAAACCAATCGTCCCAGAACGACATGACAACACCTGAAATAGGAAACTAC
>JAUWBL010000020.1 GCA_030601715.1 Candidatus Geothermarchaeota archaeon
GTCTGGATCGCAACAACCTGCCCCGCCTCTGCTTCATGTGCGACCTGGACAGACAGTGCCCGGAGAGAGCGAAGCTCACCGTTTACTGTCTGGAAGGCACATTCACGAGATAGCCTTCGAAACCTTTCTGCGTAACAGCAAGGTTGACAGGAACAGAATTGAAATCAAAGCTATCGATTGGAACACGATGGGAAACTCCGGTATGTTCTCGTATTCTGGTGTAGCCCCTGCGAAGACCCAGTCCTCCATCGTGTCGGCGTCCCGGCCGTCGGGATACCGCTGCCAGGTGTTGGTATCGTCTTCGCCATCTGTTAGAAGAGGGGTTCGATCCACCTCCACGCCCTCACCGTCCTCCAAGACGACAGACTCGTCGGTGTTGTCCAGCCATTGCGATCCCCTTCCTATGACTAGATAACCTCCCGGCTGGATGCTCGTTCCGGGTGAAAGCGCTATGCTGACTGTGCCGTCATGAGTTGTCCTCAGGGTCCAGTCGTCCACATCCACAACTTGGTCGGTAGGGTTGCAGAGCTCCAGCCACTCCTCGACATCCAGAGCATTGTCGTTCCCTGGAGGGTTCAACTCGACCTCGTTTATTACGACGTGATCCGCTATTTCCTCCCCTCCTTGTTGAGCCTCCAAGTAGAGCCCATGAAGGACATCTGTGACGAGGTTGACACAGAGACTCAGAGATTCTCCGGCCCGTTCCCGAAAGCTAGGATCGCTCCAGTTGTAGTTCTGGTCCATCCAAACTGCTGTGAGATCCCCATCGACGTCGAAGGTCGTGTCGAAGGCCAGCTCCAGTGTGGCGTCGTAGGCGGAAGGGGCGTCGAGGGAGCCGTCGAAGGCGAGGTAGACGTTGAACTCGTCATCGTACTCGTTCGTTCTAGTGTTCACATAGCTCTCATAGTCGCTGTGATGCGTCTCTCCCCCCCAAACCGTGCCGCTGCCCATGACGTGACCGAAGACCCCAACATCGCTGACGTAGTGCGCCAAGATGCCCGCGTACTTGGCGGCGAATGTGAGGTTTCCATCAAGCAAGAACTGTAGAGCTTCTTGGTAGACTGTTTCAGCTCTGACGGCCGATGCATCGTCTTGGAGGGAGCCGTTGGCGAAGTAGTAGACGTGGTGGTTGGGCGTGTCTCCGATGCCGTCCGAGGCTTGGTTGTTGTCGGGCAGCTCGGTCCCGTAGAGGTATATGCTCAGGTCCGCCTCGATGTAGGCCTTCTCCTCTGCGGGAAGCCAGTCTAAGGCGTGATGAGCGATCCAATCATGGGTGCCATAGTCGGGGGTCGAGGGATCGTCGCTGTACCCCCCGTTGCTCCAAGCTGAAGCCTCAACGGGCAGGAAGAGCAGAGAAAACACGAGAAAGAATGCCGAGACGAGTCTACGCATTCGGACAACGCTCAACTACGAGGTATCAGCCTATAACCCTTTCTAGTCGCGCGGCGAAAAGAGCCTCCCTCGGCTGAAAAGATACGTCGAAGAGAATCAGAGAGAGCCCTGGTGAGCAATGCCTCTGCGGTACGCACTCTCAGACAACTGTTGTACCGCCAGGACGCCAAGATAAGCTCTGATTCGGCGGGCTTCGAGTGTTAACCGGACAACTTCGTCTGTTTAATAGTAGAAATCTTCATCGAAGGCATCGGGCCGACGAACCGTAGTAGCGGCCGACCCCGCAACCTTCGCGACGACGAACCCCGCCACGAATCCTCCTCGCCTTCCTCTACCTCCAGAGATCCCTGGGCTCAGACCCCCTCGGACGAGCCCTCAGCCACCGTCTCAAGAAGCTGAGCCACGGAGAAGAAGGCTAGCTTGGCCCAGGCCAGCACCACGGTACAGCTCTCGCCGCTCTGCACGATACCTGACCCTCGATTCCGGGCGCTGTGCCTGGAGGCCACACGAGAGAAGCTCGGGATCATCAGAGGCTTCGACTTCGAGCTCGAAGACTTGCGTCCAGTGCGGACTATGGATGACGCAACATGAATGTCGTCTAGCTGGCGCGGCGATGGGGCGGGACGACTTCTGGGTAGAGGTCGTCTCCGACATGGCCGCAGCATGAATCCTGCACAAACAAGGCGAACGACGTTATTCTTCCAAAAGCATGAGAGAAGAGTATCACGGCAGCCTGAGCAACGATGCCTTGTCGAGCTGCCTTTTTACTGGCGTCACACGTTCCCTTATGCTGAATAGACGAAGAAGCTCTGCGGCCCCTGTTCAGGTTGTCGCAAGAGAGCTTCTGAAGCGAGATTGCAATCACAGTGAGGGACTTCGCCTAGACGTGTTTGAAGGCCGGTGCTCGGGGAGCAAGATGACCGAAAAGATGGTTCTAAACACAACAACAGGGGCTCCCTTCCGGGAGGAGGTCGGACACACAACTCGCGAGTCTCGCCACCCAACGATAAAATGCTCATAACAAAAGAGGACCTACTTCCCATCGTCGAGGACTTAACGGAGAGAAAACTAGCCAGTTTCATAGACCACACCAAATTAAAACCACACGAATCCGAAAAGAAAATACTCGTTCTTTATGACGAAGCCGTCAGATACGGCTTTGCGTCTGTTTGTGTCAATTCATGTTGGGCGCAGACAATACATAACTATCGCAAGTCGAACCCGAGTGATGTAAAATTATGTTGTGTCGTTGGATTCCCTCTAGGACAGATGTCGACGGAAGTTAAGGCTTTTGAGGCCAGCTATGTGAGAAAATGTGGTGCACACGAAGTTGATATGGTAATCAATATAGGCAAAGTGAGGGAGATTACCGGTCTGAAAGGCAGAGAACGTGAATCTGCCAGGTATTACGTGTTGGAAGAAGTGAAAAAAGTTGTCAAAGCCGCCGACGGCGCGATAGTGAAGGTGATCTTGGAGACAGGCTATCTGTCGGATACACAGATAGTTGAAGCCTGTGAAATCTGTGAAGAGGGAGGAGCGCATTTCGTCAAAAGCTCGACTGGTTTTGGCCCCATGGGCGCCTATCCACATCACCTCCGACTGATGAGAGAGACCGTCGGCGATAGACTTGGCGTAAAAGCAGCTGGAGGAATCAGGAACTTCCTCGACGTACTGAGGAGTACATATGCCGCGGCGAACGCAAGAGGGCTCCGAACACCAAGCAAATTCAGAATCGGTACGAGTGCCGGCATAAACATACTTAACACTCTGGGCTGGGCCAAATTCAGCGACGCATGGTTTGTGGAAGAGATACCATGCAAAATATGCCCCAGCAACTACACCTCAAGGTTGCCCATAGCAATCCAAAATGAATATGTCAAGAAATGCAGAACATGCCCCCACAACAAGTATAGAAAGTTTAAGGACTTCTGACGTGAGAATGCACGGCTGGCACGGAAGGCTCCTAAGAATAGACCTCACTGAAGAAAGCGTAGAAGAAGAGGTTCTTCCGGAAAGCCTGCTAGGCATGTTCTTGGGTGGCAGAGGAGTAGGCGTCAAAATCCTGTATGATGAATTACGGCCCGAGATCGCCCCACTGTCTCCAGAGAATAAACTGGCATTCGGGACCGGACCACTCACGGGAACGGGTGCGCCGACCGCGGGAAGATACTGTGTCGTTACGAAATCCCCACTCACAGGCACCATTTTCGATTCCCAGTCCGGCGGACATTTCGGCATTCAGATGAAACGCACGGGATACGATTTCATCGTAATTGAAGGCAAAGCCCATAAGCCTTCCTATGTCTGGATTGATGACGATAGTGTAGACATTCTTAGTGCTGCTGACATATGGGGCCTGAATACGCATAGAACCACAGAAGAATTGCTGCACAAGACCAATCCTCGTGCCAGGATAGCATGCATAGGCCCTGCCGGAGAAAACCAGGTTTTGATTAGCTCGATCATGAACGACAAGAACAGGGCGTTGGGCAGAGGAGGAACGGGAGCGGTCATGGGTTCAAAGAACCTCAAGGCAATTGCGGTCTACGGCACAAAGAATCCGACTATTGCTGACAGAGAGAAGTTCGAAAACATCAGAAAAACGAGCTTTGAAGGAATCAAGAAAAACCCTATCACAAAAGACGCATTGCCAACCTATGGCACCGCTGTCCTCGTGAATATCATAAATGAGATTGGAGCCTTTCCGACGGACAATTTCCAAAGAGGGTACTTCGAAGACGCCGATGCCATATCTGGAGAGACTATTAGAGAAAGGATCTTGGAAAAGAAGGTAACGTGTGCCTCTTGTAATATCAGATGTGGCAGGGCGACAAGAATCCCAGGAACCAACAGAAGTGGGGAAGGCCCAGAATATGAGACGGTCTGGGCGCTCGGAGCAACCTGTGGAGTGAAGGATCTAGAGGACATAACGGAAGCCAACTACCTATGCAACGAGCTTGGACTGGACACCATTTCTACAGGAGGCACGATCGCGTGTGCCATGGAACTTTCCGAGAGAGGATATGTGCCCGAAAAACTCAGGTTCGGAGACGGAAAGACAGTAGTCGAATTAGTCAAGGCAATAGCAGGCAAGAACGGAATAGGCAAGGAACTCTCACGGGGGTCGTACCGCTTTGCAAAGAAGCACGGACACGAAGAGTTATCGATGAGCGTCAAGAAACTAGAAATGCCCGCATACGACCCCAGAGGACTCCAAGGAATAGGGCTCGCCTATGCTACATCCAACAGAGGAGCATGTCATCTCCGTGCGTACACAGCAGCCTTTGAGGTTTTGGGCGCACCTTGGACCGTAGATAGGTTCAAGATAGAAGGCAAACCCGAGTTGACCACATTGTTCCAAAACATGTCTGCGGCAATCGACTCCATGATCCTGTGCAAGTTCTCTCAGTTCGCACTCAATCCGACCATCTACGCAGATATGCTGACGGCCGTCACAGGGAAAGCGTTTACCGGTCAGACACTACTCACCATTGGGGCGCGCATATACAACCTTGAAAGAGTATTCAACGTAAGGGAAGGCTTCGACAGAAAGCACGATACATTACCGCAGAGAGTGCTCGAAACACCACTCGCAGAAGGGCATTCAAAAAACAGAGTAGTAGACCTTGAATCCATGTTAGACGAATTCTACAGATTGAGAGGGTGGAGTGCTGAGGGAATACCTAGGCCTGACACACTTGCAGACCTAGGGCTCTATGAAGCAAGAGAATCTGTGGAAGAAACGTTCGCTGTTTGACCTGCTATCTCCAATCTGGGAATCTATCACTCCAGTCGCGAGGTTCCATCCAAACCGCACTGGCGGCACGAGCGTTCGTCCCCTCTTCTTGGCTCACCTGACTTCTCCAGGAAAGTTCTTGACTAACCTGTTCTCCCTGACTATCAGCAATACATCCAGGTCACAGGAATCGACGAGTTGACTCAAATACTAAAAGTCCTGTTTGGGAAGCACACACACAACAACGCTCAGCGTGCAGGCCAACCCCTTTCCCAACGTTCTCAACTCCTCTGATCCACACTCCTTGGCGGCTCGTGCACAGGGCAACTCTACCCAGTGCTGAGAGAGCCACTTCCATCGATCCACAAGCTTCGTCGACATCGCAGATCTGATCCACCTTCTTCGACGTCAGAAGATCTGCTCTGAAAGTGATAGTTAAGATCGCAGCGTGGAATGAAGACTGGAGGGATCACTCTGAGACCTATAGGCTATGTACGCTCCTCCGTGACCGACCCGAAGGACCTACCCTTCGAAGGCGTCCCAGCGCAGATAGAGATCCTCGAGAGGTGGGAGGAGGCTCTGGACGGCATAGAGAACTACTCCCACATCATAGTCCTAGGACATCTGAACGGAGCGGAGCCCAGATCCTTGAAAGTTCATCCAATGGGCATATCTTCTCTCCCAGAAGTGGGGCTTCTCGCGTCTCGGTCACCCCATAGACCCAACCCAATCACAGTCACCGTGACCCGGCTGCTCCGAAGGAAGAGCAGAACGCTCTCGGTAGATCCTTTGGACCTGATTGATGGAACACCCGTGGTAGACATAAAGCCCTATCACCCCAGCACCGACTCCGTCTTCGGCGCCACAACCCCGGACAGGTTCGGTCTCTTCCGCCTTATCCCCGAGGAAGAACTGCTCCGCCACCTGGTCAGGGAAGCATCCCGCTTTCATGGAGAGGCATGCGCAGGCCTCGCCATCGGTGTCAGGATCGCTTGGAGGGCGATGAAGGAGCTGGCTTGCGACCTGAGGAGCAGGGAGGTAGAGGTCCTCTCAAAGGCTGGTGGTTGCATGACCGATGCCGTTCAAGCTCTAACGGGAGCCAACTCCAAGCGGCTACGCAGAAGCGACGAACTGGATGACACAATAGCCATAACCAAGGGGGACAGGAAGCTGGCCTTCGCCATAAGTCAAGACCCGCGATTCCGGGAAGCGGAGGAGGTCCTACGGGCGAGGGACGAAGAGATCTTCACCCTGCACATGAAGTAGCCTGCTCCTTGGCTCGATCCGCAAAGCCACGCGGCTCTTCATGACTCGTCACTTCTGGTAACCCTCAAATACCTAAGTGGTGACTCCGTTTTCATGACTAGGCCCACCGTCAGGAAGACCCTCTTCTATCTTATGGTTGCCGTGGGAGCCACAGTCCTGTTTACGGGCTTCGTCCTCTACCTCTGGCCGAGGGGCCCCCAGTCCGGAAGGCTCCTCTTCTTGGGAGCCGACAAGGCAACGTGGAGTGACTGGCACACGTATCTGTCTCTCTTTGGAGTGGGAATCATCCTCTTCCACTTGGTGGAGAACAGAGCGGTTCTCCGAACCTATGTCAGGTCAACCCTAAAAGGCAGCTAGGCTAGGCAGCAACCCTGGCATGTTCGGATAGGCAACAAGACCACAAGACGGTCTCGGTGGAGGGCCGCGAATTTGAGTTGTGCCCCCCAGCTGTTGGAATGGGCTTTAAAGAGGAAACTGAGTAACTTAGGTATTTTTCGCTAGTGCTATAGTGTACTAATAGTAGTAATCTTCATCGAAGGTATTGAGCCGACGAACTGTCGGATCGGCCGACCCCGCAACCTTCGCGACGATGAACCCCGCCACGAACCCCCCTACGTGGGCCCAGACCGCCACGTTCCCTCCGATGCCGATAAGGCCCTGCAGGACCTGCCACAGGAACCAGAACCCCAGCAAGGCCACGGCGGGGATCATGATCAGCCTGATGAAGAAGAACAAGACCAAGGTCACCACCCTCGCCCTCGGATAGAACACAAAGTATGCCCCTAGGATCCCTGAGACGGCGCCCGAAGCCCCTATGGCGGGCACACACGCGTCAAGTCCGAAAAACACGCACTCCGATATCGTTCTCGAACCCAAGGTCCAAAGGGAGTAGGTGGTGTGCACGAGTCCTGCCACCACGCCGAAGAGGAGGTAGAGAATCAGATACCTGCCGTGGCCGAACCTGTCCTCCACGTTGTCCCCGAAGACCCAGAGGAACAGCATGTTGCTGAAGATGTGTAGGGGGTCTCCGTGGAGGAACATCGACGTGAACACTGTGTAAAGTCTCTCGCCCTCGGAGATGAAGATGGGGATCTCTCCATATGTAAGAAGGATAGGCTCCGGTTCGGAGAGAAACCCCGCCAAGACCTGCCAGACGAAGACGGCTGCGTTGATGGCGATGAGGCCCCAGGTGACATACGGCCTAATCCTGGTGGGGTTGTCGTCATGGAGGGGCAACATGTGCTTCCGCCTCGTTGGCCTCGAAGAGTGTGGATCTTCCTACGGCTGTTTCACTAGATGTGATGCATCGCGCTACTATTCTTTACCATAGACAAAACTCTCTTGGTGTGGAAGATGGCCGTGAAGATAGGGTACCTCGGCAAGTCAGCGGGTGTGAGACAGGGGGGCGAAAAGTGGAAGTGGAAGGTCTTCGTGGACGAAGACGAGAAAAAGCTGAATGAAATCGAAGAGGTAGAGTACGCCTACCCCACCGTGCCGCCGCAGAAGAACGTTATCAAAGATCGGGAGTCGGCGTTCGCACTCGAGGACTGGAGTTGGGGACCCCATCAGATAGTTGTAGTCACGGTTCGGTATGTTGATGGCCGTGAAGAGAGTTCCAGACACCGGATAGATTTCCGCAAGCGAACGGAAACAAGGTAACGGAGACAGCAACAACCCCGGGATGTTCGGCTAGACTGTTCGTGAGGTGTAGGATTTTTTCAAGCTGGCGGTCCACGCACACCTGTACGCCGAAAGACAACTATCCAACGACTCCCGAAGTGCTCTCGCTCCTCCGGCGTGGTCCGGCGTAGGAACCGGCTCTCCTCAGGCTTCCACCCAACGGGAGTTGGCTCCAACAGGTTCTCTTCTTTTCGCCGCGAGTAGGTGCTGAGACGGTTGCTCAAGTAGGTGAAAACGGAGTAGCGAGTGCCCGACCCGTAGAGTCCGTAGCGGTCCCTCAGGCGTGCCCAAGCCCTAGGGTAGAGTCGTTTGAAGGTTGCCGCGTAGTCTAGAATGGTGAACGCCTCCGGCATCTCCCGAATCACCCGCTCCAGTGGCTCGTCCGAAACCAACTGAGAACCCACTAGACTCGCCCGACTCCTTTCAAGCGGAGGAAACTTCCGTCCTAACCCTTCCCTCCTCAAAGTATCCAGACGCATATGCAGAGGCCCTAGGCATTCCCTTAGGGCGCCACTAGGAGAGGCGGGGCAGGAACTCCTCGATTATCCCCTTCGTTTTCTCCCAGTCGGTGGCGCTCCTCACCACGAACTTCTGCTTCCGAGTCCACTTCTCGTTCTTCTTAAGCCAGAGATAGACGACGATCTGCTTCCGTCCGAAGGAGTCGAGGAGGGCAACGGCGGACCACCACTTGTCCGTCTTGTAGAGGGTCTTGTGGTCGAGGACCTTCAAGGCTTCAGAGATAGGCAGAGTCTCGCTCATACACACCACTTACCAAGAACAGTCGACAGCGCCGTATTTCTGCTTAGACTAAGTCGAATCGGTCGCGTCCTTCAGGAACGCAAGGACGGGCGTGAAGTCGGTGATCGAAGTGAAGGAGAGACGGTTCTTGATACACTCCCTTTCGAGGGATGACCCATCTATGACGAAGATCCTATGGGCCCACTTCACAGAGGAGAGGTCGCTCAGACCGTCGCCGACGAAAGTCACATCCAGTCCCCCCTCTTGGTAGTGGGCGACGAGGGCTTCCTTGAAGTCTCTATGAGGCGATGCTGAGAGACGCTCTGGAAACGTCACCCGAATGCCGTGGGGGGTAAACTCGGCCTTTGGACACACTACCTCAACGGGACCCAGGCGGTTTATCCTGAGGGCGTAATCGATGCAGAAGTCCAGCCCCGCACTGGCTACCACCAGCCTCACTCTTCCCTCTCTGCTGAGCTGAACCAACTCATGGAACCCCTGCCGGACAGCGCAGTGCTCTCTGATGTAGCTGAGAATCTGTTGCTTTGACTCAGCCCTTATCATTCCATACTGCTGCTCAATGCATTCCTCTAGGCTGAGTTGACCCTGCGCTAGCAGGTCGTTGTATTCTTCCCAGCCTTTCTCGCCGAAGCGCCTCAACACGAGCTCTGGTAGGTCGTTCTCCACGATCGTTCCGTCGAAATCGGATACGACCACGCGGTGACTTTCCGTTTCTCCGTATTGGATGAAGGCTCGTTTATGCGCGCGCATACTCACGAGAAGATCGGCTGGATATCAAACTCATCAAGAATAGCGCTCATTTCTATGTCAGATGGTCGCTTCTCAAAACGATTGGCAGCATCCAACATCTTGGGCAGAAGCTGCATGTCACCCGCTGTGATCAGAAAGCTGTCCGGGAAACCCAATGACCAATGCACCGACCTATCAATGGCATCTTGAGTCTCTAACGGTTCATAGAAATACGTGTTGGAAGTCTTGGGACGGCTCCCCCACGGCCGCCGAGCAATGGATTTGATGGTTTGTACTGCAACGTTGCGCTTACGGCACAACCCAACCAACTCATTGAAGTCAGCTGCATAACGGGGATTCTGCATCATCAGATAGTTGTACGGCAACAAGACTGTGTCGAAATCGAAACGCTCCAAGCTGCGTTTGTGCATTGCAGGCACTTTGCTACCGTGGCCTGTTACGCCCAGAAACCGCACCAAACCTCTGTCACGCGCTTCAACAAAGGCCTCCAAGGCGCCCTCAGGCCCCATCACTCTTCCCCAACCTGCCGGGTTGGTCAAACCATGCAACTGCCAAAGGTCTACATAGTCAACTCTCAATCGGCTCAAGGAACGCCGAAGATCTTCCCAGGCCCCTTTGTATGTACGCTTTCGACACTTGGTTGCGAGGAAGAAATCATCGCGATGCTGCTCCATCCACGATCCGATGCACTTCTCGGCATTTCCATACATGGGCGCTGTGTCAATATGATTTACGCCACACTCTAATAGCATATTAAGTATGCGATCGGCCTCCGCTTGTGTTGCCTTGCTCAAGGCATACGCGCCAAATATTATTCGAGTACTAGCATGTCCAGTGCGACCAAATTGGTTTCTGAGAATCATTCGTCAATGTCTCCTTGAATATTATCTTCTATCC
>JAUWBL010000214.1 GCA_030601715.1 Candidatus Geothermarchaeota archaeon
GTCCTCCTGTACCGAGCAGAGCTCGGGGATTCACATGGAGAAGTTCATCGAGGTCTACTTTCCCTTCAACATCAGAATGGCTTTCGCCAGATCTCCATCGGTCCTCTCCAAGGCCGCCCTGGCTGTTCCGGAGTCGACCCCCGTCTGCTGAGCTACCAAGACGACATCCTCTTCTCTGAACCCTGCAGGTCGGGCCTGCTCTCTGGGTTCTCTCCTCTCTCTTCTGATGGTCTCACCTATCACTTGGAAAGTGGTCTGACCTGAAACCTTAATCTGGGTGACTGCGGGTGATTCCACGACTATGACCTCATCCCCCTCCAAGACGATCTCGACTCTGCTCACGCCCGTCAACGGTTCCATGCTGATGCCCGTTTTCTTCATCAGTCTCCTGAGGTCTCTCTGGCTCATGCGTCTCTTCATCTTCTCACGACTCTGCTGGGGAAACTCCTAGACATTATTTCGACGCCTTCTCAATAAGATTGGTCGGCGTCCCCTCCTCCACGCTTTTCGTGGACATGGCGAAGATGTTTATTCCTTGAGAATCCATCTCGATGCTGATATGCAACGCAAGGGTTCCGTGACAGGGCTCTGCGAAATCTGCGGACAGGATAAGGTGCCGCTCGCAAAGGTCATCTTTGAGGGCTCAACGGTCTACGGCTGCAAAAGATGCGTGACTGCCTACGGGCTGAAGAAGTCCGGAAGGAGATTCATCCCGGTCAGTGCTCCTAGGCCTCATCTGAAGCCCCTTCGCAGAGTCTTCGAGGAATTCCCTCTGGTCAACGGATACGGCCAGAGGATCAGGTCCGCGAGGGTAGCGACAGACCTCACCCAGAAGGATCTGGCTAGGAAGATCAGGGAGAAGGAATCGACGATAAGGAACGTGGAGAACGAGAGGTTGCGTCCGACCCCCGACCTAGTGATGAAGCTTGAGAACGCCCTCAGAATCAAGCTGACTTCACAGACTGACGATGAACCTGATGTCGTGCCCTCTGGGGCGTTGCAGCCCAAGCGGGTGACGCTGGGGGATGTGGTCGTCTTTAAGGAGAGTCGTAAGTAGGGTTGCAAGCGAAGCAAACAGTGGCAGTACTAACAGATCTCGACGACAAAGAAGAGTTCCTCTCCCTCACCAACGAGGCGGGCTATGAAGTGGTGGCGGAGCTCACGGTGAGGAAAATGACCTCTCACATCCTGAGCCGGTACAAGCTGGGCAAACTCAAGGAGCTGGTGCGACAGAACAGCACAGACACAGTCGTTTTCGACCTTCCCCTCAAGCCACGGCAGATTTACAGGATCGCGAAGGCCGCTCAGGCCACCCCCCTCGACCGTATAGATGTGATTCTTGAGATCTTTCGTCGACACGCCCCGACCCAGGAAGTCAATCTCCAAGTCAAAGCAGCGTCCCTGTCGTACGAGTTGACAAGGGCCAAAGAGAAAGTGAGGCTGGCGAAGACAGGGGAACACCCCGGCTTCTATGGGTTGGGTGGCTACGAAGTAGATGTCTACTACGAGGAGATCCGTAGGAGGATAACGAAGATCAGAGAGAAACTGAAGACGATCAGATCCAGGAGGAACCAGCACAGACGCCGGAGGTCCGAGAGGGGGATCAAGACCGTATCGCTCACCGGATACACCAGCTCCGGAAAGACCACACTCTTCAACGCATTGACGGGGCTGCTTCAAAGGGTGGGCGCAGAGCCCTTCACGACCCTCTCAACAAAATTCGCAGTTGTCCAGATGGGTCCTTGGAGGCTCTACTTAGTTGACACGATAGGTTTCATCAAGGCTCTCCCCCCGTTCCTTGTGAACGCTTTCTATTCCACCCTAGAGGAGCTTGTCTTCTCCGATGTCGTTCTTCTCGTGTTGGACGCGAGCGACCCCATCGACACGGTCTTGGAAAGGTTCAGATCCAGCCACAATCACCTCATCGACTTGGAGGTCTTCGACAGGCCCATTGTGATAGTCATCAACAAGACCGATGTGGCGGACAGCGGCGTCGTGAAGGGGTTGAGGGAGTATCTCTTGGACATTTCTCCCTACGTAGTGTGTGTGTCCGCGCTTCAGGGGACCAACTTGAGGGAGTTGGCGGAGATTATTGCGGAGGTGGCGGGAGAGAGCGTCAGGGTGAAGTGTTTTGTCCCCTACACCGCGGGGGATTCCTTCTACTCGTTGGTGGGAGACCTGAAGGAGAAGGGATTGGTCCAGGAGATGACCTACTCTGGGAGGGGGGTGGAGATCGAGGCCGTCATCCCATCCTCTCTCGAAGAGAGGTTGAGGAGAGACCTCCGAAGGATCGGGGGAAGAATCAGGCTTGGATGAGGTCTGGGTCCTCCGACTCACCCACCGGGCGTACCGAGACCAGCGTATGTCGACCCACGTCTGCCTAGTCGCCCGTGCCTTCGGTGCTCGCGGAATCTACATCCATGGAGCTATAGACAGAGCGATGGAAAAGAGTTTGAAGGAAGTGGAGAAAGGGTGGGGCGGGGGTTTTTCGCTAAGGTTCGTTCCGAGCTACCGGAAGGTCATCGAGGATTGGAAGGGGGGCGTGGGGTTG
>JAUWBL010000083.1 GCA_030601715.1 Candidatus Geothermarchaeota archaeon
ATGTGAAGGTTGTCAGCGTCGACGGAGGTGACCTTCGACCGCAGCGTTGCCAGCCTTTTCTGTACACTTCCGACGAAGTCTGCGAGCTCTGGGTTCTTCACATCGATGGCTACGAAGGCTCTGACCATGGCTCAACAGCCAGACCCGTTTCGATGTTCGCACATCATCAGATGTATGCAGAGATTGAAGACGTAAAAAGCTCTCAAGTGACTGCTTCTACGTCCCCTGCACATCTGCTAGTCAACCTTCAGGACTATCTTCCCGAAGTGCTCTCCCTTCATCATCGCTCCTTGAGCTTCTCTAGCCCGCTCCAAGGGGAGCACCTTGTCAACGACAGGTCGGAGCCTACCTTTCCACACCTCTTCCAGAACCTGCTTCAACTCTCTTGGGTTGGCCATCGTCGAGCCGATTATTTGGAGCTGTCTCCAGTAGACGTACCGAAGATCCGTGGTTGCTTGGGCTCCGGTGTGGGCTCCGCACGTGACCAATCTGCCACCCCTCGACAGTGACCTGATGCTTCGTTCCCATGTAGCCGACCCGACGCTGTCCACAACCACGTCCACGCCTCTCTTGCCTGTGAGGGCCCAGACTTCCTTGTCAAAATCCGTTTCTGAGTGGTTTATGAAGGCGTCTGCTCCCAGCTCCTCTGCCTTCCTGAGCTTCTCGTCCGAGCTTGAGGTGACGAACACCCTCGCTCCTCGGAGTTTCGCGATCTGGATAGCGGCTGTGGAGACGCCTCCGCCGGCTCCCAGGATCAGGACATCCTCCCCGGCCCTTACCTTGGCTCTAGTTACAAGCATCCTCCATGCCGTCATGAAGACAAGTGGCACCGCGGCTGCCTCAACGGCGGGGATGTGGTCTGGGATAGGGATTATGTTCTCTCTAGGAGCCTTGACGAACTCTGCGTACCCTCCGTTGACATGTTCTCCCAGTATCCTGAAGTTGACACACATGCTCTCCTCGCCGACCACACAGAACTCACACTTCCCGCAGCTAAGCGCGGGATTTATGATGACTCTGTCTCCGACGCGGAGATCTTTCGTGTCTGACCTGATCTGTGTCACAGCGCCCGCCACATCGGAGCCGGAAATGTGGGGCAAAGGAACCGCAAGCCCTGGGATACCTTCCCTTACTAGTATGTCCAGATGGTTGAGAGCGCACGCCTTGACGCGAACCAACACCTCGTCATTGGACAGCCTAGGTGTTGGCACTTCCCCTGTGACGAGCTTCTCCAGACCTCCGTGCTCATAGAAGACAACTGCTTTCATGTCTCTGAGAATCTCCGCCTGCTATCGAATGAAGGATGCCGGGTCTTCCTTTATTTCAGCCAGCCTCAATTCAAAGATGAAACTGGGTAGGCTGAGGAGCACGGAAGCCGATGAATCCTTCTAGACTGCTCATATGCACAAGCGGTTTACCAGGCTCCGGGAAAGGGGTCGTGCTTCAGGCCGCTGAGCGTCTCGGTCTCCCGACGTTCGTGATGGGAGATATTGTGAGAAGCGAGACAGCGAAACAAGGCTTGGAGCCCACTACTGCCAACACTGCGAAGATAATGCTGCAATACAGAGAGGAATACGGTCCACATGTCTTCGCAGAGCTGACAGCCAAGGAAATCGAGAAATCGAAGGCAGCCTTCGTGCTTGTGGACGGCGTCCGAAGCACGGATGAATTGAACTACTTGCGTGGCCGTGGTTGGGGCGTCGTCATGGTAGCTGTGTTGTCCTCATCTGATGTCAGATTCGAGAGGCTCTCTCGGCGAGGAAGGGTGGACGACGTCAGAGGGAGGGAGGAGTTCCTTCAGAGAGAGCGCAGGGAGATCTCCGTGGGCATCGACGAGGTCATCCTGCACGCCGAGCACTACCTAGTCAATGAGGGCCAGAGTGAGGAGGAGGTTCTCGCCGAAGCCGAAGCTACCCTTCGAGAGATCCTGAGAGGGCGTGCTGGTGTCGCCTAAGCATCGATACCGAAGGATAGAGGACGCTCCGGACGAGCTTAGGGTGGAGGCTTCGACGGTGTGTCATCCATCTGAGGATTTGGAGAGAGTGAAGAAGGCTATGCTCAATATCCTTGACGCGCCAGTTGAGGTTGAAGGCGCCGGAGAGCAGACCTATGTCTTGAAATCCTCTTCTTCCGGCAGACGTAGCGCAGACAAGATCAGGTTCGGGCTTAGAAGCAGAATGGTCTTGATGGCAGCGCGCAAACACTTGAAGTCGAGGGTGGAGGGAAACCACACACGGTTCATGCTGAACAAACAGGCGGCCTACGGGGGCGTGATCTCCGTCAGCGAGGAGGGGGAGTCTCCGCTCGGCCCCGTCTGGGTGACCATCACTTCACCGGAGATACGGAAGGTCATCGACTGGATGACGCAATTCTAGTTGGAAGCTGATGGACTCGGCCCGTTTACGGGTTCCGTGGTCCTGTGTCTAGAGCCTCTGCCTGTCTTCTCCTTCCTTACATCCCAAGCCTAGGGGTAAGCCACTGTAACAACCATGAAGTCACGGGCTGCAACCACCCGTGGGAAGACTCTCCTGGCCTCCTTCACCAACGCCGATAGGTCGTTGTATCTCGTGCTAAAGTGGGTGAGGACAAGGAGACGGACCAGGGCTCTGCTTGCAATCAGGGCCGCCTGTCCGGCGGAAGAGTGAAGATTCTTCTCGGTCTTGTCCAAGTGGTCTTCGCCATATGTGGACTCATGGATCAAGACATCTGCACCTTCGGCGAATCTGACCATGGCATCGATGGGATAGGTGTCGCTGGAGATGACGATCTTGCGTCCCTTCCGCGGCTCCGATACGACGAGTCGAGGATCTATCTCTCGTTCCCCCACGGTCACCCTCTCTCCCTTCTGGAGATTCCTCCACAGTGTCACAGGGATCTTGAGGGATTTGGCTTTCTCAGGATCGAATTTCCCGGGCCTCTGCTTCTCTTCGAGGGAGAGAGCGTACGTCTCGGTGGAGTGCCTGGTGCGCAGGGCCCTAATAACGTACTCCCCGTTCTCTTGCACGAACCCATCCGATAGGGTGTGCATCTGGATTGGGAAGGTTGGCCTGACCCCCATCATCTCAAGGTTGCTGTTGATGAAGGCGGCGACCTTTTCAGGCCCAAATACCAGCATGGGGTCCTCCCTTCCGGCGAGGGAGAAGGTCTGAAGAAGGGCCAGAAGCCCCACCAAGTGGTCGCCATGCATGTGAGTGATGAAGATCTTCGTCTTGGTCTTCAGGCCCAGCCCCGCCTTTATCAGCTGACGCTGGGCACCCTCGCCTACATCGAAGAGTAGAAGCTCTCCACCTCTCCGCACGGCCACGCATGAGACATTCCTGTCCCTAGTGGGGACGCCGGCAGAGGTACCGAGGAAGAAGATCCTCATGTTCCCAACCAGTCAATATGATCAGCCGTTGGTATAATCCGGCATCCTCCTGAGTTCCTCTGAGTAACCTTCGATACCGATGTCCTCCGGAACATCCTCGTTATACGATTCATGAAGGCACGAAGCAGAGCAGGTGAGGGATGGTGCCTCTGATAGCGGAGATGGCTCAGCACACAGTGCTGATACCTGTGATGGTCATGGATTGGCTGCGATTCAAGGGTTTCTCCGAGAACGACCTGGATCACCTCTTCTTCGACGCTCTCAAGGAGCGTCTACAGCAGTGGAGCGACGCCGGGACCATGGTTGAAGCCTTGGACCAGCTGTCCGGAGCCTAGCTCTCAGCCTTTCGGAAGACCCTCAATCTTCTTGTCAGAGAGCCATGAACAGGTATGTCGAAGCTGAGTTCCTCTGCAAAACCCGAGTCCTGTTCCACCGAGATTTGAAGAGAGGTTGGATGCATGAAGACTAGACGACCTCCCTTTGGAAGGACCTCCAAGGAGTGGTTCAGGAGAGAATCGTAGATCTCTTCCACGCTCTTCCCGGCCGTGGAGGAAAGCTCTCCGTAGGGAGGATCAGTGACGACTGAGTGGCACCGCGTAACAGGGAGGAACAGGGAGTCGCACGCCACCAGTGCGAATGACCGTATCCCCGACCAGAGCAGGTTCGACTTCGCTCCCCTACACATCCTCCTCGATATGTCACACCCCACCGGTTTGGCACCGACCAGGCCCGCCTCGACAAGTACGCTCCCGGCCCCGCAGAAGGAATCGAGAAGCAACTCCCCTGGCCTGGCCCTAGACAGGTTTACCATTGCTCGCGCAAGCCCCGGCTTCAGGGTGGAGGGATGAGAAAAAGGGCGCTTGCCGGGTCCTCTCTGGGAGAACCTCTTCTTTGAGGAAGAAGCCGTTCGAACGCCTACATACGTCTCGTCACGGTGATAGATCACTCTCACCGTCACGTCTGGCTTCTCCAAGTTCACAGCGAGGTGTCTGAACATGTTGGCGATCCTCGATCCCACCACCCTCTCATAGAGCAACCTATCTCCTCTCTGGATGTCTCGGCACTCTCTAATGGCGATCCTCACGCAGAAAGTGAACGCGGACTCCAGATCGCCGGACAAGGCCGAGAGGTCGATGTCTTCTGGAGGGACGCAGAAATCCTCGTGTGAAACTACCCTAGAAGCTTCATGAGCAAGGGAGGAGCGTCTGATGGCTCTGACTACGACCTCGTCGCAGTCTTCCGCATCGACGAACAGGAACCTGCCAATTCGGCGCGTCCCCCCCGGAACGATGCCCTCGATCTCCAGACATGCCATAACCTCCACCTCAGAGAGTGCAGGAAACTGCGAGTCCAACAGAAATGCATACAAGACTTGCCACCAACCTCAGGATGTTTCTCGGCCACTTAGAGGTAGGGCTGCTCGGGGGCTTGGTTGGGATGGGTTGATCGATTGGCGGTCGAATGGCTGGTAAGCCCGGAGAGAGCGGTCGATCCGTTCCAGCATGAGGGGGAGAACCTTAGGGAACGTGGGGAACCCAGGATTCTTCAAGAGGCGTCGAGGAGCATGTAGCGCAAGGAGACCACAGCCAAGCTGCAATCCAACACTTGAAGAGTCACTCTCCGCGCAGGGCCTTTGCTAGGAAAACCTCACACCCAATCCGGGAAAAGACGGTTTCGATGGAGTCGGTTCCAACCACATCTCGATAGCCCGACGACAGAAGCCTCCGTCCTGCATCCTCCAGCAAGAGAAGGTGGGTCGCCACCGCCACCAGGTCCCTAACGCCAGCCTTCCTCAGCAGCTGTGAGGCCAACACCATCGTCCCCCCAGTGCTGATAATGTCATCCAGGACGAGGGCACTAGAATAGCCCCTGTTGAGCTCAGAAGGGAGGACGCCCGAGACTTCCCCTGTATCGCGGTCTCTCCGCTTCTCGATGTGGACGCAGTCGAGACCGACCTCCTTCGCAGTGGCCTTTGCCCTCTCGATGCCTCCCTTGTCGGGGGCCACGAGGAGAGTGTCTGAGCCCGCCAACGGGCCATCAAGGATCTTCCTCGTCAGCTCCACTGATGCCGAAACCTCGACGAAGTCGAACGGTGCAGCATTTCTCAGGGACTCCGGGCAGTGGGTGTCGATCGTGACCAGCCTCTGAATCGAGAAAAGATGGAACAGCCTCAGAAGCATCTTGAGAGAGATAGCTTCCCCCTCCAAGAACCTCTTGTCCTGACGAACATAGGGGAGATAGGGAACCGCCAGAGTCAGGTTGGC
>JAUWBL010000055.1 GCA_030601715.1 Candidatus Geothermarchaeota archaeon
GTAGGTTTTTCCACCTCTCTGAGCTGAAGAACATCCGGAGGCCCGTATTTTGTGCATACAATCGCTTTCAGTTCGAAATTTACCTCTCTTTATCTTGCGATCACCATTGTGTGAAAGCCATAAAAAAGCAACGGTCACGCAAGAGAAGAGCCTTGCGTCTAAATCGGTTTTTTCATGGTTTGGTCAGTCTCAGAGAACGCTCTCCTGTTCATAACCGTTGAAAGAAGCCCAAGCTAGGGAGTTCACTTTTTGCACGGTTCAAAATTGGAGTAGGAGGAAGTGTTCAGATAGCTCCACTTTTGCACGGTCAGTTGGAGTAGGAGGATTGCCGTGAAACGAGAGGAATAGGGAGTTGAACACATAGATAGACACCAAGTTGGACATTCCTTCCCCTATTTCGGTGTGTCCATTAGTGTCCAGAAGTTAAAAGCGTATGGACTGCAGAAAGAGAGTCTTGAGGATTGGGTGTCCAGATTGCCGAAGAAGATCCTTTGGACAGAATTATTGTTCAGCTATTTTCCGATTGACAAGAAGGTGTTTGGGCAGCAGATGCTGGCGAGGTTTTCCCTTCTCTTCTCGGTCTGGCTCGCTGGCCTTCTGGCATATTCTTTAGATGGACTAATGATGCCGTACATAACAAACCTGCAGATTTATCCCATTCTTTTTGGCACAAGCTTCACGATACTCTTTGGTTCATACATGATGCAACGCGAACTAAATAGAATAGTTCCAAGATTCCGCCGAATCCCCAAGCTGGATGAGGTGCAATTTGACCGGTTCTCTGAAAGAATAGAACGATACAGTTACAGTTTCTTGCCATGTCTCTTTCTGGCGACGGGTTTTGTAGTTTTCTTATCGGGTGCGCCTGCCGAGTTTCAACGAGGATTAGCGGAAGGCTTTAGTCTGCATGTGATCTGGGATCTTTCCTATAATTTCTTTGTTCAGCTCCTTGTGGGAACTGCCGTCTGGTGGTTGGTGTCAATTTGGGTAACCGTCTTTCTCATATCTCGACAGCCATTGGACGTGAGGTTGTCGGCAAAAACAGTTGAGAAGTTCCGTGGCCTGAGCGTGTTGGCCTTGTGGCTTTCTTTCGGCTATTTTGTTGGACTTTCCATAGGGATAGTCACTTCTTCCGCGGGTGTTCCAGCGTTGTCTCTCCTTGAGATCGTTGTATCTCCCTACCTTTTCTTCATCGCGATTGGCGTCATCGGTATTCTCTTGCCCTTCTACAACATTCACAACGCTCTGCTGAGATTGAAGAAGCAAGAGCTGTTGGCGATTGAAGAAGAATCTGAACAGTTGCTGCAGCAGTTGGATGAGGTCTTGGCAAAACAGCCTGCAAGACAAGTCGGTGACCGAGCCATTGCCATCATGGCCCAAACCACTGCCATCATGGCTCGCCTCTTCGGTCTGCGGGCCAAAGAGAGACACGTAGAGGCAGCCCAAGAATGGCCCATTGATGCAGGCTTCCTCTCAAAACTGATGGGGATGGGTCTCCTACCAGTAGTAGGCAGGATAGCACAAGAGATTCTCCTACCAGTATGATCAGAGTTCGCTGTGTACCCGCGTACGTCGTCTGGATGCAGTCCGAGCTCTCCCAGAGGGAAGAGCCCAGGCTCCCGCTTCTATCGGGCAGAGGGCATTCAGGCGTTAGGACATCATCTTCGGATTCAGCTTCAAGGCCGCATCACTGGCCTTCTGTAAGGCTGTTGGCAAAGGTTCAGTAGATGATTACGTTCGTAGTAAGCTTGCGAGAAAGGCGTTCCCCGCCGCCACTACATCAGAGATGACAGGTACACCGTAGCTCCGGGGCTATGATCCTAGGGCGTTGTGGAAGTAACTTCGATGTCCCCGTTGAGAGACGTTGCCCTCAGGACGATGGTTCTCGCTGGTTCATCAACACCTTCCGTCTGGGCGGCGAGCACGCCTCCTCCCAGAAAGTCTCCTGACTCAATCACAAGAATCGGAGCCCCAACCCACTCCGGGGATCCGTTGACCGTCTTGGCATCGACTCTCGCGGGCAGGCCACTCCGCAGGGTGGCTGTGATGTCTCCCTTGAAGGTCAGCAGGCTGTACTTTCCCGCACCGAGCACCGAGAGGTTTATCTCTCCGTTGAGCGTTTGAAAGTCGAGATCATCCGACCTTGCAGTCCCAGCTACAAATCCATTCCATGTCTGCGCCTCGACTCTTCTAAAGTCGATCTCGTTGAGAGTGATATCGCCGTTCATTGTTTCGGCGATCAGCTCTGTGCCATTGATCCGATCTACTTCTATCCTCCCGTTTGCGGTTTGGAGGTCGAGAGCATATGCTGCTTTCGTGGGAACCAGCGCTTCTATGTGCACCGTCTGTTTCTGGCTCAGGAAGCTCGGCTTCAAGAGCTGAGCGGCGAATCTGACCGTGTGTACTCCATTGACGACGTCATCGGAGAACTCGATTCCTATGTTCTCCAGCCCGTCCTCCGTTCCTCTCTTGATGAGGCTTATGCTCAGCTTGTCAGAGCTCGTCGGGCTAAGGATGATGTGACCCTCAAGAGTCGAGAGAACCAGTCTAACCTCGCTCTCACCTATGGTTGCGACTCTGGAGTCTGTCTCCTCAAGAATCGGAGAGGAAGAGAACAGCGCTTGCGGTGACGCTACGGTTGAAAACGCGATGCCCGATGCCATGGCTGGAATGAGGGCGAAGCAAGCCAAGCCGCCTAGTCGAACCTTCGATATCGCTGTGAGCCTACCGAACTGAGCCTTCTTTCTTGCCAGCAATCCAAGTCGCACCACGAGCACGATCAGCAGAAGTATCCCTGGAATGACGCTCTCGATGCCGAGGGCTGGTGACGTAGCGCCTGTAGGCATCCGGACAAGTGGAGTGATCACACCGGTGTACATGGAGGCGGAGATGTTCCCGAGCCCGCTGTTTAGCGAGAGCCACCAGCCCCAGATCTTGAACCTCACGAGCCCTAGGGCCGAGATTATGAGGGCGAGTCCGGCAACCATCATCGATACTGCAAGAATCTGGACGAACAAGACCGAGGAAAGCGCGAAGCTAACGAACGACATATATCCGACTAGCAGGATTACGCCAAGGGTGAGGAAGAAGACTCCGCTTAGGATGGCCAGCATGCTGGTGATCTTCATGCCTCTCGTCGGGGCCATGGCGCCGTCCCCGCTCAGTCTTTCCCAGAAGGATCCCAGCAGGACTTTCATGAGGGATCTTCTGCCGAGTCTGTCCCAGAGGGTTCCGAGCAGGACTCCCCAAAGAACCGAAGTGCCCAGACCTAGCGCTATGAGCACGGGCAGGAGGAACAAGAACTCAGACGGCAACCCAGGTGCGGCCACCAATCCTAAGATAGGCCCTAGAGCAATCGCCGATGTCACAACTGCAAGTATTACACCCTTCACCATGGATTTTCTCCCGGGCAGCCTTCCGTAGAGAGCCGCAAAGATCAAACCCAAGATCAAGCCTCCTATGGCCCCTACAAGCGGGCCAATCAGCAGCACACCGACAAAGATGATCCACGCGAAGGATCCACCAAAGAGGGTGGTGAACTCTGGAACCGTCAAGACTGGAAAAATCACCTCTATCGTCACTAGGCCGAGGAGCACGCCGCCGACGAAACCATAGATGACTCCGGAGACCACCCCAGCTTTGACGCCCCTCCTCAATTCAGCCATGCCAACACGCTCCCACACACCTCTCGACTAGCAGAATACTAACTAGCCATAGAACGACAAGAACTAATAGGGTCAGGGGGACGGTGACAGCAGCAACCCCCGTTGAGGTAGCAGCAAACGGGAAGACTCCGAGACGATTGAAAGACGCTTCTCTAACCCACGCACCGGCTCTGGGCCTTGATTCACGCCTTCATCCACACAGCCAACAATCCACATCCGACCAATCACAGGTGAGCTGAAGGGGAAGAGGGGGGGAGAGTGTTGTCACTGCGGCGAAAGAAACTTCGAGAGGGATCGCTGGGTTCGGGTGGTGTGCTTCCCTTGCGCCGTGTCGGGGAGGAGTGAGCAACCCCCCGTGACGGAGTCACAGGGTAGCGAACCACCGGTAAAGAACACACCTTTGCCAGCTAGGAACTGACAAGATAGAGGAACGCGACCCCCACTAGCCAGACAACCACCGGCAGGAGTTCGACACCTTTCCCCTCTATGACGGTCTACTGTTCCTTCTCCTTCTCCATGGTCTCTCTGATCTTCTTCTCCTCCCACCCAGGACCGAACGCGAAAATACTAATTCCATGTACAGCCACGGCGAAGCCCCATCCTATTGCCGCCCAGTGGAACCACCAGTCCTCTCCTCCAGATACGTCGATGAAGAACAGTAGGGCCATGATTAGGGCATAGATAGCCAGATGGCCGTAGAACCCTCTGAGCGCGCGTACTCGCCTCTTTGCACGTTCGTATCTCTCTTTTTCCGTCATTATTTCACCCTCCTTATGTTATCAGCAAAAGTGCGCAGATCCGTATATAAGTCGACGCTAGTGTTGTCGTCTGGCAATGCATAACACAAGCCCGCGGATCCTCGGACTACTAGTGAGCCAGTAGAGGGGGAGGTCGAGGCAACACTAACCAAGTGAGGAGATCTAATCGAACCTACGCTCCCACACGCCTCTCAGTGAGCAAAATACTAAGTAGCGATAGAACGTCAAGCACTAATAGGATCAGGGGAACGGAGGCAATAGGGGGATCGCAAGAGCCTCATCTAGGCACAGCTGCAGAGCGCTTCCTGCACAGGCCTGCGTCACATTCCTCCCATATCCGGTCGTTCCATAAGGTCTAGAATCGGCGCGTCGACTCGTCGAGAAGACCGCCAGTACCCCTGGATCTCCCGGAGCATCTGGTCAAAGCCACCGCGGATGACATCGGGGTCGTAGCCGCACACTTCACACTTCGCCAAGACCTAACCCCCTCGTCATCTCATAACAGCCACGTGGCAAAGAAAAGGGCAACGATCCTAAACTCTTCGGACTCCTGGCCTTCCGTGTTCTCGGGTTCGCAGCGCTCAGGTGGAGAGACTGAGGCGTCATGTGGCATCCCCCTCCGACGGCACGGGTTCTAAGAGATCTAGGACCCGGCCTCTGCCATTTCCCCTTCGAGCGGGTAGCCTGCCTCTTCCCATTCGACGATGCCACCGGCGAATCTGCGCACGTTCTCGTATCCGCTGCCCACCAACATGTTATAGGCTGAGATGCTGGCGATGCACCTGACCCACGAGCAGTAGACGACGATCTCGTCGTCCTTGTGCAGGTGCTGCATTCCTTCCTCCGGCGTCGTGAAGTGGAGGGAGCCCGGGATGTGCTTGGCACGGTAGGCCCACTCGCCCAACGCAAATACCAGCTTAACATCGTCCCCTCGGTCCAGCTTCGCCTTCAACTCCTCACAGCTTATCAGCTTCATTCCCACTTCTACCCCAGAGCCGATCTGTCAATTGACTGACCCCTTTCTATACATAAGTGCTGGAAAAACCACGTGATGCACTTCGAGTCTAGAACATGGAGAACAAGGCGGGTTGGGCAGTTCCTGGTTTGGGGTTGTCTAGGGGGTTGGACAGCTACGTAGAGGGCATTTCTCCCTTGTCAGATGTCCAGTCTCCCTTGACAATTGGACAGATTACGGGATTCACACCAGCAAACTTGGAATAGACCTCAGACTGAGCCAGAGCACCCCTGATATTCCTTGAACCCTGGCGAGGGCCTCAAACGCTCCCTTCGCGTAGTCGTTCGTCAGAACGCGTCTCCAGTGAACTCCGTGATGGGAACCTCCAAGTCATCCCGTATCACCTCGCAGCGGAAGCAGACCACCCGGCCCCACTCATCTATCTCCCACAGCAACCGCATCTCCCCACAGAACGAACACTCCATCGCAACCATGCGCCATCGAGATCCCACTCCCTAAAACAGCTAGATAAGGAATGACAGGTGGTGTGTCGGGGGAAGTAAGAATGGATAGCGAGTCTACGTCAAGACATTGTCTCTTATCCCAGACCGGTTTTAGATCTTCACGATGGACAAGAAAGCTTGGATCAGCGTGATAGGCGTCATCATCTCCATTGTGGTTGCCTACACTTTGGTTGTCTATCAGCCACGCCCCATCCTGGATTACTACATGTCATGTGTTGCCTCGTTTGAGGTGGGTACGGTGACCGGTGGATCTTTGACAATCAGATACAAGAACAAAGGAGAAACCGACGTCGCTGTCGAAGTCTGGCTCAACGCATCCGGCGCACAGTTCATTTCTGAGGGCGTACCGGGCGGTTCCGACATGCACATTTGGAGAACACAAGCTCCAGCCCGATCCGAGGATTACACAGAACGCCCGATCACTTTTGGACCCAGGCCACAAACATCTAACTTCACAGTTTCGTACGAACTCCGAGTCCACTCAATGTCCACCGACCCAATCCATCGACTCAGGGTTGGTGCGACAGAACACCACCTTCTGGGCACGAAGAGTTGCTACTATGAGAAAACTGACAACGAACTCTGGGAACTCAAGGGACCGCCAGATGTTGTCGTCCAGTAGAAGGGAAGCTGTTGAAGGCTTCTCATATCGGTTATCTAACGTATCTCAAGGACAAGAGGAATGAAGGGCAACATCCCGACAAGCGCTTCCAACAAGAGGAGAGCGAGAGGATACTTCTTCACGTAAAGGAACTTGTGCTCGAACTCAGGTGATACATATCCTCTAGGGGGGCTGGAGATTCCTATTACCGCTGTACAAGAGCATGATCCCTATCCATATACCTGCTACCCACAGAACGAGATGAGCTTCTAAACCCGTTCCAGAAGAGACCAAGAGATTGTGGACGAAGTGGCCCACGGCTCCCGGCACAATCCCGATCACCACACTCCAACTCCCTGACGAGCCGATGCTGAGCAGCCACACAACGGCAGCGAAACTCACCAACGTAAAGGTGCTGTGAGCCCACATCTGGAAGACGCTCAGCCGCAGTCT
>JAUWBL010000178.1 GCA_030601715.1 Candidatus Geothermarchaeota archaeon
TTCGAGGGCGGCCAGGGCCCCACCATTCGCAGGGAGGGAGTTCCCTCGGCTGCGTTCATCCAGCTCTGGCTCTTCTTCTGAGTTCGTACAGGATCTCTTCTGTGATCTCTCTGTTCGACTTGACCATCTCGGCGAAGAGTCCAACTGTCACTATCTGAACCCCCACTATGATCAACACGGCTGTGAGTATGGCTGTCGGCAGGAAGGGTTGGACCATCCCCGTCGTGATGAAGTGGACGATGACTCTGAAACCTGTGATGAGGCCCGCGAGAATCACCGTGGCTCCAATCGCTAGGAAGAATTTCAGCGGCTTGTAGTTGAGATACGTCGTCAGAGTCGTCATTCCGGCTCTCTGAGCGTACGAAGGCAGGTTCTCGACGAGCTTGGATCTTCCTTCCCGGCGTCTCACCGTAATCGGGACCTCTCGGACTCTTAATCCCTTGTGGGCGGCCTGGATGAGGGTCTCCTGGGTGTACGTGTAGCGCGAGAGAATGTTTAACCTTAGGGTCGCTTCCCTCGAGTAGGCCCGGAAGCCCGTCTGGGCGTCGGTTACACTGATGCCCGAGAGGAAGTTTGTGAGTTTTGTGAACAGGCTGTTGCCGATGGCCTTCGCCCTGCTGATCTCGGGTCTTTGATCAAGGAATCTTGAGCCTAGGACGATCTCTGCTTGTTTCTCCAGGATCGGCTTTATCACCTTCGGAATCTCTTGGGGGTCGTGCTGTCCGTCGCCGTCGATGGTCACAAGTACGTCAGCCTCTGTGTCCAGGGCGTGCAGGAATCCCTTCTTAAGGGTCTGGGACAAGCCAACTCGTGTCTTGGAGGAGAGGACGAGGTCTGCGCCCGCTTCCTGGCCCCTGATTGTCGTGTCGTCGGTCGATCCGTCGTCCAACAGGATGACTTTCACCGACTCTATCCCCGGTACATCGCGAGGGATGTGCCGGATGACTTCGCCCACTGTGTCGGATTCATTGTAAGCTGGGATAAGCACAGCCAGCTTCATGGCGTCCCACAGTCGAAAGACGCCACTCCCGTTTTAAGCGAACGGTCGGCCATGGGTCTTCGGTGAAGTCGCAACGGCCTATGGCTCAAGTGCTGACAGAGCTGGGGCTCGACAAGTGTTGGTTGAAGCACCAGTCGGTTGTGCAAGGATTCGGGGAGAGGGAGTCACCAGTTGGAGATGTTTAATGGTTCTACTCATCGGATCATATGGACATGAAGGAAAGAATCGCGGTCTTGTCACTGTCTCCGCGGTCCGGGGTTGGCACTCTGAGGAGTACGGGCGTTCTCTCCCTTCTCTTGCTTCTGGCTCTGCTCCCAATACCCGTTTCGCCAGTATCCGAAGGTAAGGGAGTCGTCGTATTCACCTTCGATGACGGCTTCGCCACGGACTACACGGTGGTTCTCCCGATCTTCCAGAACTATGGGGTCTGGGGAACCAGCTACGTAGCGGTTCAAGCACTTCGCCCCCATGATGCTCTGGACTTCATGGATGTGTCTATGCTCCGCCAACTCGTCGCCTCTGGATGGGATGTGGAGAGCCACGGCTTCAGTCATTCTGTTCAAACCTTGCAGACTAGGATGATCGGATGTCCGACGGGGGATCTCGTCACAGTGGAGGATGATAGAAGGATCGGTGCTGGTGTTGGGTTGGAGCTTAGGCGTGGCTCCTCGGTGATTCACAGAAGCGTGGTGTGGAAGGACGGCGAGGGGACACTTGCCTTGGATTGGAGGTTGCCGAGCTGGTTCTGCGGGGCCACGGTGACTCTGTCAGAGGGCGGGAAACGGATTGACTTTGAGCGGGTCGTTGACTGGTTTCAGGTTAAGGCGTTCCCGTATCCCCGTCACTTCGCCTTCCCATACGGGGTCTTCGGAACTGGCCTGGTGAATCTGGCCCTGACCTACCACGACACCTATCGGGTCACGACGGAGACGGCGGGATACAACTACGCCTCACTGGGAGAAAACAAGCTGGTGGGCTGGGAGGCCGACGACAAGCTGAGAACGCCACAGGGGATGGCCGAGATCAAGAGACGCATAGACAAGGTGGCCAAGGAGGACTGGCTCCTGTTGTTGATCTTCCACGAAGTAACCTCCGTGTACGCCCCCGCCTTGGAAGAAGTTCTTCGATACGCCATCCAGGAGTCTACGGTTATGTCGGTAACTGAGTACTGGCCAGCACACGGCGAGCTACCCTGATGAGACTCTTCATGGGCAGACGTGATCCCATGCTGAATGCCTCACACCACCCCGCTCAACCTGATTTGATGCGCCGATTCGATCGTCAAGGTGGGACGCGTTTTCCGTGAAGGATTATGTCAGCCTGGCTCTGAAGCGGCTGATCGGTGAGATTCTCTCTTTGGGATCTTCGGTCAGGAGGGGACGGTTCGTATGGTCTGTGGGGCATGTCGCCGCGAGTGATCCTCCCACGTTGACTGTGCGGAACTACCTCGAATCGGATCTACTGCGCTCGGTCTTGTCTGGCTTGGGGCCGTTTGGGAGGGCTTTGGATTTCGGATGCGGTTATGGCAGGCTTTCGATAGTAGTGCAGGAGTTCGCGGATGCTGTCTATGGCGTGGAGCGTGAGCCTTAGTTGGTGTCCATAGCGAAGAGTTTGCTTCCTACCCTTCGTTTCGTCCGCCTAGAGTAGCTTACGGGTCTTCCCTTTCCCGATGGATTCTTCGATCTCTCCCTCAGCTTTGCGGTGCTCCAACACGTGCCCGATTCGGCGGCTTCTGAAGCCGTCAAGGAGCTAAAGCGGGTGACGGGAACGGGATTCGCGCTTCTGGTGGAGGAGACGGAGCCGCGCGCGTCTGGGCCACACACGTTGGGCGCCCCGTCGACACGTATCGAGAATGGATGTTGCCCTATGAACTGGTGCGTTGCCGAGAGCGTCGGATGGAGCCTACATACAGGAGGAAGAAGGCGGGTCACGCGATGCTTTTCGGGCTGAAGTAGGGCTTCGCTAGGGTTCTGCTGACGTCCGAGAATCCCGGCCTCGCGTCTGTTCTGAGGCTTCCTCTCTATGCCCAACACGCCACTCGGGATTCGTC
>JAUWBL010000156.1 GCA_030601715.1 Candidatus Geothermarchaeota archaeon
TAACCAGCGGTTTTGTCAAACTTCATTTCCTCACTTCTCCAGAAAGGTTGGTGCTACCCGTCCGCTAAATGGTCTCCGACCAGGCGTCTTCTGTTTCCGAAAGCTGCACAATCGGCTGTCAGGCTGTTTGTGGCGTTTCGAGCTGGACTTCAACGATCATGGAAAGAGAGGGATTTCCCAGAGTTCACCTACAACATCGACTTCTTGGAAAGCCAGCCCCACACCTTGGGATGGTTGCTGGAACTCAATGCGAATATGATCAAATGCTCTTTAGCATTCCCGTGCTGACCCATTGTGGAATGAAGGCGAAGATATGGAATGTGGATGTCAAGCCCTACCGCATGGAGTTCAATCTGGCCGAGACCGACAACTCGTATCCACGTTTGAGAGTCACGCACCGATACACGCCCAACACGCTGGGTTCTATTACGCTTACCCCGGGTCCGGTCGTGAGCGTTTCCTTGGAAGAGGAAAACGTGACCCTGAAACGCCCGGTCACAGTACAGAAGGAGGAGATCCTGATGTCAAGTCGGGGGCCGGCCAAGCCTAGCCTATTGAAGAAACTGTTACCAAAAGCCGAACATGGAGTCGAGCTCCGAGTTCAGAGCAAGGGAGCGAAACACACGTTGGAGACAGTGCTTCCGGAGGGAAGGGAGTTCTCTCTACGGTTGGATTACCATGCCACAAGCCTCATAAGCTTCTATGTGGGGGCCGGGCCCGTGCTAAGCATGTTCCTGATGAATGGCAACCTGTGGCTAGCGGAGGACGCAGACACAGAAATGTGCATCATGTCTACCGAAAGAGGATTCGACACGGACGAGGCTCGCTTCACCTACTATGATACACCCTTCTGAGACTCGCCAAATGAACCCGTAAGGGGAGCTACTCAAACGTCTGGGCGTTGTTGCTGTCCCAGTTCTCCGCCCTGCTTCTCGATTCGTTTCTTGGATTCTGACTAGGTACAGTGCAGCGGACACGGGCGGAGCATCAAAACTGAGCGTAAAGTTAGCGGCAAGCTAGTTGAACAGTTTGAACTCGAAGGGCGGAATGTCGCCTCGCAAAACCTCTCCCGTGACCGAGTCCAATATGACCTGGTAGTCGGAGTTCTTGTACCGGTAGGCAAGAAACCACACGGGAGCGTGGACATAGACGACCTCTCCCACCTCCAGATCCGTCTTCATCTCAATGACCTTGTCCACGTCTTGCTTCGCCAGGAAACGGTGGTGGTCCTCAACCTCCTGCCTTGCCCTCTCCACCGACTCCGCTTCGGTTATCTCACTGTTCAACACTTGGGCACCCTTCGGTATCTTGTCGAATCTGAAGGGTATCTTCCCCTCTAGAGGAACCCGGTACTCTCTGGTCGGAAACTCAGACCTCTGCCTCCCCAGCACCAGCCAGTCGTACTTCCTCTCTATCTTTCCGTCCTTCACAACCGAGGGCCCCAGTCTCTCGAAGACCCCCTTGTAGGTCGTCTTGGCTGAGATGGGAATCATCCAAAAGGGGAGGAGGAACTGCTCCGACCTTCGTATCTCGGACCTCTTGGAGAGGTCTCCGGGCTTCGAAAACCCCTTAGACATCCAGGAGAAGACCGCCTTCTCAGCCGCATCCCGGTCCAGCCGGCTTACGAGCATCGAGTGTTGGAGTTTGAAGCTCTCGCCCGTCTCGATTACGCACGTGAAGCCGCAGTACTTGCATGTGACTACGGTTTCTCCGGGCTCGAAGTCTAGAGGCGCACCGCAGTTGGAGCACTCTATCTCCCGGACGATCTTGGACAAGTCGGGCACCTGTCTGGCGAGCAACAGTGTTAAAGAAATGACCAAAAGATAACTACTTGGAAGGTGGTTTCATGGGCAGCCTGGGCCAGCTTAGAGCGGCCATGACAGCCAGCGTAGTTCTGACCCTGCTGGTTTTCCTGGTCTTCATGGTGGCCCTGGCTATCGTGGTAGAGTACTTCATCGCGCTGGAACTCCCCCTGATCTGGATCTTTCTCGTGTCTACGGGGCTGGCTGGCCTCTTCGCCCTGATCCAATACGCAATCGGGCCGGCCTTGGTGACCATGTCAACGGGGCTGACCTACCTCAAAGAGGGAGAGAACCCCTGGCTAGAGTCCACCGTGAGAAAGCTGTCCGAGAAGAGCGGCTTGAAGATGCCCAAGCTGGCCACGGTCAACGCAAGATCACCCAATGCCTTCGTGTTCGGACACGGAGAGGGCGACGCCACCTTGACCGTCCACACCGGCCTACTGAAGGAACTCACCGGGGAGGAGATAGAAGGGGTCTTGGCCCACGAGCTGGGCCACATAAAGCACAGAGACTTCGTCGTGATGACGATGCTCTCGGCGATACCGCTGATGGCCTACCTCGTCGCCAGGGTGGCCTTCGAGTCAACCAGATACGTCAGACCTAGCGGGAGTCGCAAGAAGGGAGGAGCCTTCGCCGCCATCCTCGTGGCAGGCGTCGTCTCCATAGCGGTCTACTACATCACCCAGCTACTCGTGCTTAGGCTAAGCCGCCTCAGGGAGTTCTACGCCGACGCATACTCGGCCTATCTTACAGGCACCCCGCACAGGCTGGCTAGCGCCCTCACCAAGATCGCCTACGGGCTGTCGCTGGTTCCGCCCAGAAAACTCGGTGGAGTGAGGGCTTTCCTCATCTCCGATCCAGCCTTGGCCAAGTCTGAGGTGAGCGCCATAGTAGAGAGGAAGTCGAGGTACGACCTGGACAGAGACGGGGTCATAGACGAGAGGGAGCTGGAGCTGGCCATGGAGGAGGAAGCGAAGTCCACGTGGCACAAGGTCAACACGGCTTTCTCGACTCATCCGCCGACCTACAAGAGAATCCTCCAGCTGAGACAGATAGGCGAGGAGATGGAGGCGGGAAGATACAGCTCGGAGGGGCTCTACCGGCACATATAGAGCTAGGCGATCCTCTGACCGTTTGGAATCGTGATGGAGTTGAGCGAGGCTCTTGACACACTCTCCATCGGCGTAGGCATTCTGATTTTCGGGGTATCGGTCGCCATATTCCTCCTAGATGGCATAGGCCTTCTGGAGGTAGTGCCCATGTTCGTCACCCTCTTCAGCCTCTGGATCATGGCCAGCGCAGTCCTCAAGACAAAGGAGGCGTTCTTCACAGCGGCACGAGGATTCTTCCTGTTCGCCGTCGGACTCGCTCTGTGGCTCTACTTCCACTTTCCCCTCGTGGTGGTGGTCCTCGTCCTCACCTTGCTGGTAGGCGGTGGAGTGTTGGTCATAGGGCTACGGTCAAGGACTCCCAAGTAGACGCAATCTCCGCCGTTCCAACGTCTTTCAGTCTCTGAGACTATCGATCGGACTTCATCATCATCCTGAACCGCGTCACCTTCGTGATCGGCTCAATAGATCTGCCGTGTGCTCGCTGTCACGAAGCAAGAAGGTTTTTCAGGTCTCTCGCCACTCTCTCGGTGAGGCCGGCGGCTCTGAAGGTTAAGGCGCTGATTCAGGAGATGGCGGATCTCTGCTCCACCCTGGATCTGAGCTTCGTGGAGGAATACAGGACCGAGGACGACACCAGAATAGACCTGGCTCTGTTCAAAGCCGGGAG
>JAUWBL010000123.1 GCA_030601715.1 Candidatus Geothermarchaeota archaeon
GAGGTGCACAACGATTGGTGCCCCGGTTGTGGGGACTTCGGCATATTAGGGGCGGTCAGGATGGCCTTGGCCGACCTGCAGCTGGACCCATGGAAGGTGGCTGTGTTCTCTGGCATCGGATGTTCAAGCAAGACGCCTCACTTCATCAACACCTATGGAATCCACACGATCCACGGCAGATCTCTGCCCTTCGCCACTGGCGCGAAACTTGCCAACCCGGATCTCGAGGTCATCGCCGTCGGAGGAGACGGAGACGGCTACGGCATAGGCGCCGGACACTTCGTGCACACAGGCCGCAGAAACGTTGACCTAGCCTACATCGTCTACAATAACGGGGTCTACGGCCTCACCAAGGGTCAAGCCTCCCCCACCCTGAAGAGAGGGCTTCAGCCGAAGTCGTTGCCGCTACCAAACCTTATGGACGCGGTTAACCCGCTCGCTTTGGCGATTCTGTCCGGATACACCTTTGTCGCCCGGAGCTACTCCTACAATCTCAAACACATGAAGGAGGTCTTGGTCGCGGCGATACGCCACAGGGGAACTGCCCTGGTGGATGTGCTCCAGCCGTGCCCGACGTACAACAACATCCACACTAAAGAGTGGTACAGCCCGAGGGTCTACATAATGGAGGAGGAGGGATATGACGGCTACATCAGTGATCCCGAGGACCCCGATGAGGTTCAGAACAAAAGACTTGCCGCCCTGGCGAAATCGGAGGAGTGGGGAGAGAGGATACCCCTAGGCGTCTTTTACAGAATAGACCTGCCGACCTTCGAGGACAGACTGAGCGAGAGACACCCCGCAATAAGGATGGCTCCGGTCAAACAGTCGTTCTTCGACACCGAAACGTCGCGACCTACGACGAACCTGTTGCCCCTGTTCATGGAGCTGAAGATCTAGCCTCTGAGATACCGTCGACGCTCGCCTGTACGAGCCTACAAAATGGTCACCGAAGAGTTGTAAGCATATCCGCTCCGCTAGCGACGGGAATCTCGGGTTGAAGTAGCCAGCATGCGGGCTACATCTTCCGGCGGTGTCCATATCGAGGTGGGACACCTGTGACTGGGTGTTTGACCACCGCCGGCTATGGGAGACGTTCTACTCGAAGACCATCTCGTGCTGGATCTTCTTCTGCTTGATCTCCTTGCCGACCCTCCAACTCGAGGGGTCGGGATACTCGCCGAGCTCGTCCCACTCGTAGAAGAGATCCTCTTTGTTGTAGGTCGGGAAGGAGTGGTCCTTCGTCATCTGCAGGGAGTCCGGCGGACAGACCCAGACGCAGAAGCCGCAGAAGCAGCAGCGGCCGAAGTCGATCTCGGGCCACTTTTTGCCTTCCACGATCTTCTGGCTGATGCACTTGTCGGGGCAGATCCGGGCGCAGAGCATGCAGTTGATGCATTTCTCCAAGTCGTTGATGATCCGTCCGCGGTAACCGTCGGCGGGTTCGTAGTACTCAAAGGGGTACCTTATGGTTTGCCGGGGTCTGAAGAGGTGTCGGAAGCCCAGGATCACGGGGTCGACAATGGTTCTGATGAACTCCCCGACGCCATTTACCCTCTTCGTTATGCTCATTACCTATCCATCTCCAAGGCCCAGATGTCCAAGCTGTGGTAGGTAGCCGGTGCGTCAGCTACGGGTGCGTTGTTGAATATCTTGGGCAGGATGTACGCGTTCCGGAAGGAGGGTGTGCTGAACTTGGCGCGGTAGGGCCGTCTCCCGCCGTGGCTCTCTAGATAGAGGCCGATCATTCCCCTGGCCGCCTCGCATCTGACGTAGGTCTTTCCCTCCGGGACGCCCCGAGTTCTAACGATCGTTGAGGTTTTCTTGGTCACTGCGTGGATGTCTCCGTTCGGGATCTCCTTCACTGCCTGCCTCAGGATCCGGAAGCTCTGGACCATTTCACCAAATCTCACGAGCATCCGGGCGTGGGAGTCCCCCTCCGGATACGACACGACATCGAAGTCCATTTTCTCGTACGCCGCGTAGGGTGCCTTCTTTCGCATGTCGAGGGCCACTCCAGAGCCCCTCAGGACGGGTCCCGCCGCCCCCATCTCCAGAGCTTCCTCCCGCGTCAAGACCCCCACGTCCCTTCCTCTCGCCTCAACGGTGGGGCTCTCGTAGACGAACCTGTTGTATTCGGGGATTCTCTTCTCCAGGTAGTCTACGGTCTTCATGATCTTCCCGCCTAGATCCTCGGACATGTCTCTCCTGACCCCACCGGGAAGCATGTAGGCGAAGGCGAGCCTGACTCCCGTCAGCTCCTCGGCTAGCCTGAGGAAGTACTCTCTGTCTCCTATGGCCCACATGAAGGGCGTGTACATGCCGATGGCGACGGTGTAGAGGGCTAGGTTGTAGAGGTGGCTGGCGATCCGGCTGATCTCGCATAGAATGGTTCGAAGGTAATGCGCTCTGTCCGGTACTTCGGCCCCCAGCAGGTCCTCGACGCCGAGTATCCAGCACATGTTCATGGGGGCACAATCCGTCATGTTGAACCTCTCGATCATAGGTATAGCTGGGATGTAGTCTCGGTTCTCTAGCAGCTTCTCGATGCCTCGATGGGTATATCCGATCTTCGGGATTGCCTTGACTATCCTGTCACCGTCGATGGTTGTCACCATTCGGAAGTGGCCGCTGGAGGGGTGTTGAGGCCCCCAGTTTACCGTGAGGCTCATCGTCTATCTCCTAGAATCCCGAGTCCCACGCGGGCTTCACAACGTAATCCTTTCGGTGGGGGAAGCCGCCGGGCCAGTCTTCCCTCAGGAGAAGGTAGCTGAGGTCGGGGTGGCCCTCGAAGACGACGCCGAAGAGCTCATGCATCTCCTGCTCGTGCCAGTAGGCACTGCTGCAGAGGTGGTGGATGGATGGCACTTTAGGCTCGTTCCTCTCGACCTCTGTTCGAAAGATCTTCTGGTTGCCGTCCTCGTCTGAGAAGACGTAGTAGATCTTCATGACATCCTCCTCGAGGAAGTCGACCGGGGCGATGCTCTCGACTGTCCGGTATCCTTCCCTTCGGAATTTCTTGGTCTGATCAATTATCTGAGAGGGTGGAACTTCTGAAGCGTCTTCGAGAGGTCCCTTGGATGGCACCTCTTTGATCTCAGTCATTGGTGGGGGTAGCCTTCTTCCTGACCGATCTTCCTTTGGAGTAGCCTGAGCCCGTCGATCCAGTCCTCAGGCCTGGGTGGGCATCCGGGGACGAAGACGTCGACGGGGACGATCCTGTCGACCCCCATTGTCATGCTGTATGAGTCGTAGTAGAAGCCGCCGGAGATGGCGCAGTTGCCGGTGGCTATGACGTACTTGGGGTCTGGCATCTGGTCGTAGACCCTTCGGACCACCCTAGCCATCTTCTCTGCCACCTGGCCCTCGATGAGGAGGACGTCGGACTGCCTCATGGCGGCCCATGGGAGGGTTCCGAACCTCTCCCAGTCAAATCCTGAGCCGGAGACGGCGGCGAACTCGGGGCTGCAGCAACCGGTGGTCAGGTGAACCATCCAGAGGGAGTTCTTTCTCCCGTACTTGAAGAGCTCCCCGACTAGAGGAACCTTCCTCAGGACGACCCTGACACCGTCGATGAAGCCTTGGAAGGGCGCCTCCCTGTCTCCGAAGAGCTTCATTGCCTCGTTTCCTCCAAGGCGAGATCTACCCTAACTATAGGTCACCTGTTTACGGTATCATTGACGTAGTCGGCCATATAGTGGCCTAGGACTTCGACCTTGACTTCCTTTACGCCTTTGGCGTTGGAGGCGTAATCCTTGACGTCTTGAGCTATCTTCATGGCGAACATGGGAGGGCAGTAGGGAGACGTCAGGTGGAATGCCACTTCTACCTTGTCGTCTTGGATGTCCAGCTTCTCGACCAAGTCTAGCTCGAGGATGGACCTCTCTAGCTCCGGGTCTACCACTTTGGCGAGCTCATCCATCACAGCCTCTTTTGTGACTACACCCATCTCGGGATTCCTCATAACAGTGTTATTTTCTCTTCATTAATATCTCCGAGGCCGTCGCCTCGAAGAATGCTCTAACAGGGCTGTCAAATCTCCCTGATTCCATTTGAGAGCCTCCCGGCGCGACAGACGGAGTTCTATAGAGCTTCGGCCACTATCTCAGATATATCCTTAACTTTCATCGTTTCGTCGAGGCCCTCGATCTTGGCGCCGTCTTCAAGGGTTGGGAGGCAGAAGGGACACTCCACCACAAGCAAGTTGGCCTGTGTTTCGCCGGCCTCCTTCGTCCTGATCACGCTGACCCTCTCCTCCTGGGGAACGTCGTACCAGTAGTTGCATCCTCCGGCTCCGCAGCAGAAGCTTCTCTCCTTCGTCCTCTTCATCTCCACGAGCTCCAACCCAGGGATCGCTCTCAGG
>JAUWBL010000033.1 GCA_030601715.1 Candidatus Geothermarchaeota archaeon
AGGAACCAAAACCTTACCAGTGGTGGGAACCGACACTTCTTTATCTGAGCCACATCTGGATTAGCATGGAGATCGGTCATGAGAAGGATATCCATGGCTCACGGCGCTGGCGGAAGCGTAATGCAGGAACTAGTGAAGGGCCCTATCCTCTCAAACCTTGGGGGAAGCGGCGCTGAGGTCCCACTAGAAGCTCTGGACGACTCATCGGTCATGTCCGGTGTGGTCCTGCACACGGACTCACATACAGTTCAACCTCTCTTCTTTCCAGGAGGAGACATAGGGAGACTGGCCATCGCGGGGACGGTCAACGACATAGCCGTAATGGGAGCTGACCCCATCGCTCTCACCGCTGGTTTCATCCTAGAGGAAGGGTTCCCCTTCGCAGACCTGAGGAAAATCCTCAGAAGCATGAAGGAAACGTGTTCGGAGGCAGGGGTCTACGTCATCACCGGTGACACCAAGGTCATGGAGAAGGGGGCCATCCAAGAGTTCGTCATAAACACTTCGGGAATAGGGGTTCGCAGTTCAGCTCTCGACGAAAACGTCGAAGAAACAAGGAAGTTCAGAGATGTGAGCTCTCCGTGGCTGCTGGACTCCAACCTTCGAGAAGGCGATAAGATCATAGTTTCGGGAACCGTGGGCGATCACGGAGTCGCCATCCTCTCGTCGAGGGAAGGATACGGCTTCGAGACCGAAATAGCTTCGGATGTCAAACCCCTCAACAGGTTGATCACAAGGCTGCTACAAACCGGGGGGATCGTGTGCATGAAAGACCCAACGAGGGGCGGATTGTCCAACTCGCTAAATGAATGGTCTGAGAAATCCGGGACGGGCATCCTGACAAAGGAGGACAAGATACCTGTTGAGAGTGGCGTGCGGGCGGCGTGCGAGATGCTTGGCCTCGACCCTCTCGAGATCGGAAACGAGGGAAAACTAGTCTTGGGCGTTGTTCCCGAGAAGGCCGAGGATGTTTTGCAGGAGCTGAGGGGAACCAGCGAGGGTCAAGACGCCCAAATCATTGGAGAGGCCACGAACAGGTTCGACAGAGTGGTCCTCGAAACATCAGTCGGAGGGAAGAGAATCCTGTTGCCCCCCGCTGGCGACCCAATACCCCGAATCTGCTAGTCAGGTTGGGTTGGCAAGTGTCACGGGCTCTGCTCTTTCCGCCTCTCCATGAGGTAATTGATTAGAAGAAAGAGGGTCAGGTAAACGAAGTACATCGGGAGATAGAACCTGAAGACATTCAGACCGGAGAGCACTAGAATGAGCCCGATCACTGAGAGAAGCGCGAGACCCGTGTCGAGGATGAGCCAGACAATCTCGGGCAACTAGCTCGACTCGCCCTCCTGGAGCTACGTCTGGTGCACTGGCATCTCCACACTGTTGCGAAACAGGCCGAGGGAGGACAGCGAATACACGAGCTGCCGGGTTTTCTTCAACGCCATCCTGCCGGAACCCGTCAAGGAATAGAACGTTCCCTCGCTCGAGTTGTGAGACTGGACGAGGCCTGAGTCCACCATCTCCTGGATCCTACCTTTCAGCCTCCTGTGTGAGAGGTTGGAAAGCCTCATCAGCTGACTTATGTTCAGATCGTCGTGACTGTGGAGGGCCTCCAGGATGGATAAGATGATTTCCAAATGGTTTCGGTATCGCAATTCCTCGACGGAAGATACCAGGCGAAGAAAACGTTAAATGCTTGTGGTTACTCGCGAGTCGAACGAAGTGCGCATGGCTCGCATGCTGGTTCCCTATGTAGAGACCCCTGCATAGGTCGCCTGGAGGCAATCGATGAACATGTCGCATTCCGGGCAGCTCCTCTTTTGCTCTAGGCCGACATCGTGCTTTCCAAAACAAGGAAACGAGCCCAAATTGTTTACCAATGTCAGAGTTCGATGGCATGTACGTAAGGCTTTTGTATGTACTGTAAAGAGCCTATTTAAAGGCTTGAAAGGTCAATAGGTTGACCTTTCAAAGGAAAGAGCGTTTTGGCCCAGGGTCCTCCGCCAATGTATTGATAATTACCAAGGTATTTTCGATGTGAAAGCTTTCAGCGGTTGATGTTCTCGTTGATGTAGTCGGCCATGTAGTGGTCTGTGAGCTTGACGGTCACCTTCTCGACGCCCTTCGCCTTTGAGGCGTAGTCTCGGATATCACCTGCTATTTTCATCGCGAACATGGGTGGACAGTAGGGCATAGTGAGGTGGAACACTACCTCCACGTTCCCGTCCTCCGTTTTGACTTCGTCGATCAGGTTGAGTTCGGTTATCGACCTTCCTATCTCAGGGTCCATTACTCGGCCCAGTTGCTCCATGACCTCCTCTTCTTGCACTCCAGTCAAGGGTTTCTCACCTCTCAAAACTCAATTCAGAAGAGGCGGCTGCATGTAATAACTTGGCACGTCTGTGGGTTGAACTCAGAAACCTCCCTTAATTTGAGTGGCTCCGCAATCACTATTCGTCCATTTTCGTCGATTCTCAGGTGAGGGATGCTTGACTGGGCGGGTTGCGATAGTTGGAGTGGGAGCCACACCGTGCAGAACCATCACCCCAGACGTATCCTACAAGGAGATGATGTTCGAGGCGGCCCAGCGAGCCTACTCAGATTGCGGTCTTGATCCTAGGAAGGATGTGGACAGCTTCGTCACGTGCGCGGAGGACTTCTGGGAAGGAACAAGCATCTTCGATGAATATGTACCGGATCAGTTGGGTGCGGTTCTGAAGCCGACCTGCACCATAGCATCCGACGGGATATACGGGGTTGCGACCGCCTACATGCAGATCGCAGCTGGTGCGTTTGAGGTCGTTGCGGTTGAAGCACACAGCAAGGCGTCCGAGGTCCTAGACAAGGCTCAGATTCAAGCATTCGCCCTAGACCCGATATACAACCGCCCCATAGTGCCCCACCCCTACCTTCTAGCTGGGCTGGAGATGAGGGCCTTCCTCAAGGCAACGAAGAATACAGCCGAGCAGTGTTCGGCAGTAGTGGAAAAGAACAGAGGGAACGCACTCCACAATCCTTGGGCCGCCCGCGGGTCCCATGTCACCCGGGAAAGCGTGGATTCCTCAGAACCCCTCTTTGAGCCCCTCAGACAGCTGGACGTTGCTCAGCACGCGGATAGCTCCGTGGTACTGGTCCTCGCCTCCGGAGACAGAGCCCGTAGGATTTCTGACCGCCCCATCTGGATCAGAGGGGTGGGCTGGTACACCGACGACGGAAGCCTGGAAACCAGGGACTGGCGCAAGGCGACATACGCCGCGATGGCTGCCGAGAGAGCGTTTGAGATGGCTGGGATTAACGATCCTGCCGCCTCCCTGGATTTCGCGGAGATAGACGATGCCTTCTCCTACAAGGAACTCCAACACATGGAGGCGGCGGGGCTGTGCGCCCAGGGAGAATCTGGAAGGTTGGCTGAGGAAGGGGCTACGACATTAGGGGGAGAGTTGCCGGTGAACCCGTCCGGAGGCAGCATCGGAATGGGCAACCTATTGGAGGCAAACGGCCTTATGAGGATCGCTCAGTCGGCTATTCAGCTGAGGGGCGAGGCTGGCGCCAACCAGATCACCTCGGCTCAAAGGTGTTTTGCCCTGAGCTGGAGGGGGCTGCCCACGACCAGCGGAGCGGCCGTTGTCTTGGAGCGTGTGGAGTAAGATGAAGAGCCGAGTTGCTGTCGTCGGAGCCGGAATGACCCTGTTCAGACGAAGGCTGTTGGAGACAGGAAAAGAACTCTCCTTCGAGGCCGCCAAGATGGCTCTCGAGTCAGGAGGAGCCACCATAGGAGACGTGGACAGCGTCGTGATGGGGACAGCCCCCGACGCGTTCGACGGGATCCACATGAAAGGAGAGTATCTGAGCGATGGCGCGGGGGGCTGGAGGAAGCCCTACACACGCGCATACGTGGGAGGCGGCACAGGCGTCTTCGCCGCTGTCGCCGGATGGTGGCACGTCGCCTCAGGCTTCTCCGATCTCTGTCTGGCCGTGACCGAGGAGAAGATGTCCTCCTGCCAACCCCACCCCCAGTATGCCTTCCTCACGATCTTCGACCACACTCTCGAGAGGCCCTTGAGACCCAACCTGCTGTGGATCTTCGCCCTCGAAATGAACCGCTACATGCATACCTACAGCATCCCCAAGGAGCACATCGCCATGGTATCGGTAAAGAACAAAGGAAACGCCCTCCACCACCCCTGCTCGCAGCTGGGTGCTAAGATCACGGTCGACGACGTCCTCAACTCCGAGGTGATCGCGTGGCCTGTTCAGTTGCTGGACGTCAGCCCGACCAGCGACGGAGCCGCGGCAATCCTCTTGGCCTCGGAGGAGAAAGCCAGGGAGTTGACCGACTCTCCCGTATGGCTTGATGGAGTAGGCTGGGCCATCGATTCGGCGTATTGGACGAACCGGGAATTGGCTTACCCAGTGTACGCCGAGAAGGCGGGGAGGATGGCTTACCGCATGGCCGGGATCACGGATCCTTCCAAGGAGATCGACGTGGCTGAGGTCTACGATCCGTTCAGCTACAAGGAACTCCACCACATGGAGGGTCTTCAACTCTGTCCCCGAGGTAAGGCACCGGGCCTCACGGCTGATGGAGTGACCCAAAAAGATGGAGATCTCCCTGTGAACCCCTCGGGCGGTCTGTTGGGAGTTGGAAACCCGATTGCGGCGGCAGGAATGATGAAGGTGTGTGAGATCTTCTGGCAGCTCAGAGGAGAGGCGGGAAAGCGACAGGTGCCAGACAGCCCCGAGGTGGGACTAGCCCATGCATGGGGGGATCTGATGCAGTTCAGCTCAGTGGTGATAATGAGGAGGTAAAGGAAGACGAGCGAGAGGATTCGCCAATACCCCGGGAGGCCCCTCAAGAAAGACGACATCACATCCTCCAGGTTTTTTTCCGTATAGGGACAGACAGGGTTCAGATAATCATGGGAGGCAGGAGTCGCCGTGGGCGGCTTTCTGGGGGGGCTAAGAGAGGGAAAGATCTATGGAAGAGAGTGTAAGGAATGCTCCAGGATACTGGTTCCCCCGAGGGTTTTCTGTGAGGAGTGTTTCCGACCCACTGACAGATGGGTTCAGGTAGCTGACACCGGCAAAGTCGTTACGTACTCCGTGTCCTACGTAGATACAGACGCCACCCGGCTGGAAGAGCCCGTCATAGTCGCGGTGGTCGAGCTGGACGGACCGTCGAGAAACATGGGATTCATGCATAGACTGGGGGAGGTTGACCCGGAGCACGTGAATATCGGCATGAAGATCCAGGCTGTGTGGAAAGACGAAACGTCTAGAGAAGGAGCCATCACCGACATAGTGTACTTCCGTCCCCGCCGTGAGGAACGATCAGAAGATGGATAGAGTCGACAGACCCCAAGACATCAAGTATTGGTACGGAGGCATAGACACTGCCTACCGATACACTGTGGGGATAGCAGGCGAGAGATTCTTTAGGGAACTCCGCGACACTGGCAAGATCTTGGCTTCCCGCTGCCACCGGTGCAACGAGGCCTACGTCCCGCCGAGACTCTATTGCGTCAAATGCTTCTCCGAGCTGAAGGACTACGAGGAAGTACCGGATGACGGCTGGTACATACACACGTACTCGACAGCACGGAATCAAGAGGGACAGCGCCTACAGGAGCCACTGATCTGGGTCGTGGCGAAGCATCGACACGTGGTCGGAGGGCTGGTACACCGCCTTACACGGGCGTCCCCCGTAGATGTGACAATAGGAATGAGGATTCGACCCCTTCCAAAGGAGAAGGAAAGAAGGATAGGATCCATTCTGGATCTGGAAGGCTTCGTCCCCTCTCAGTGATCTGCGGCGCGAAGCTGTCAGACAGACGGTCAGGGCCATCGAGGAAGATCAATGGACGTGAAAGTGATTTGCCCGAAAAGGAGCTGCAAGGCAGAATCCTCGAACCCTCTCAGTACTGAAGGGCTGCTTCCTCGCCCTAGCCCTCTCAGCTTTTGTAGCAGTCTTTTTCTGGTACAAGACCTTGAATGGTTGGGTTGAGGACAGGTGGAGAGAAAGATCAGAATTCTCATAGCGAAGCCCGGCCTCGACGGCCATGACCGAGGGGCGAAGGTCGTCGCACGTGCTCTGCGGGACGCGGGCATGGAGGTCATATACATTGGCATCAGGAACACGCCGGAGCAGATCGTGAATTCCGCCATAGAGGAGGACGTTGATGTCGTGGGTCTGAGTAGCCTGTCGGGAGCCCACATGCATCACTTCTCTAGGGTGATGGACCTCCTACGGGAGAACGATGCGGAGGACATTAGCGTCATAGGTGGAGGGATCATGCCGGAAGAGGACCAGAAGGAACTCCTGAAGAGGGGAGTCAAGAAGATCTTTGGTCCGGGCACCAGACTCGATGAAATCGTTCGGTACGTCAGAGAGCTAGGAAGACGGACAAAGAGCTGAGAGAAAATAGACGAGCTCCTGGATAAGGCCTTCTCAGGAGACACCAGAGCCATAGCCAGGCTCATGACCCTCCTGGAGAACAGGGACCAAGGATACGACTCTGCACTGAAGGTGATCTATCCGCGAACCGGCGGGGCTCATCTGGTAGGGGTTACAGGCCCCCCGGGAACAGGAAAATCCACTCTGATATCGTCTCTGGTCACCAAGTATCTCGACGATGGCTGTGCGATAGGGATCGTCGTGGTAGACCCCACCAGCCCCGTGACTGGGGGTTCTCTCTTGGGAGACCGGATCCGAATGAAACGGCTGTTTGAGGAGAGATCCGTATTCATCCGAAGCATGGCCAGCAGGGGACACCCGGGAGGAATCGCCAGAGCAACCCGAGACGTAGTCAGGGGTATGGAGGCGGTGGGGATGGAGAAAATCTTCATCGAGACTGTTGGCGCCGGACAGGCAGACACCGCCATCGCCGACGTAGCTCAGACCAACGTGCTCGTCACCATGCCGGAAAGCGGCGACACGGTCCAACTCATGAAGGCTGGCATCTTGGAGATTGCTCACATCTTCGTGTTGAACAAAGGTGATCTGGATGGCGCGGATCGAATGGAGATCCTTCTGAAGTCACTGGTCGATTCTGGTGAATCGACAGAGGGTTGGACGATCCCGGTCGTCCGGACTGTTGCGACCAAGGATGAGGGAGTCGATGTCCTTGCCTCGTCGATCGATGCACACTACGAATTCCTGAGGGACTCAGGTTTTCTAGAGACCGTGAAGCGCAGAAGGATCGAGCAGGAGATATCGGAATCGCTGATCGCCTCCCTGCACGAGTACGCCAAAGAGAAGATGGACCACCCGGCGATGAGTGCGACGATTGACAGGATCGTTGCTCGACGTGAGGACCCTGTATCGGCTGCAAAGAGAATCCTAAGAGAGTTGGGGTTACAGAGCTAGCTTCTGCTGGCTTCCTTCTCCGCTTTCTCCTTGTGCTCCTTCAAGTGTCTATGGATAATGAGTGGCACAAGGAGGAAGCCGAAGACCTGCTGACGGAGCTGGGCATCTTCGTGTCCCCCATAGCAGGGGCACGCCTCGAGGTCAGGAGGACGAGGGACCACGCCAGCCACTCTGAGATAGTGAAGCTGAGGGCCAAGGGCCTGAGCTATGGGAAGATAGGGCTTGAGCTGGACGTGAACAAGGGTACTGCGCACCAGGAGGTCAAGAAGCACCAGCCCCAGAAGTGCGGCTGCTTTGATTAGGAAAAAAGAAAAGGGGGGAGCTCTCTAGGGCAAGACCGTCAGGGTGCACGTGGCTGCCTGGGCGATCTCCACCACAGCACCGACCTTCAGCACATCGTCGGAGCTGTCGGATGTCGATTGCACGTCGCCCATGATGCGTACCATGCCTGCTTGGCCGACACCGAATGGATGGTCCACATTCATCTGGGCGAGGAGTTCATGTCCAATGCGGCTACTGGATGGAGAAGGGTCAAAGTCAACGTGGCGTATCGACCAACTCCTTGGGGATCCTTCGCCGGCGAAGTCTCCATCGACCCAAATGTCGTACCAGCGTATGTCGATGGTCGCGTCGGGGTCGATCACTACGGCGTAGACGGCCTTTACCAGGTAGGCCTCCGAACACCAGAGGCGCATCTCAAAGATCTCCCAGTAGATGTTGACGGCCACGGGCGTGACTTGCTTGATGTCGGGCTTGCCGTCCAGCTTCGCCTCGATGATGTTCAGCACCTCCTTGATGGCGGCGACCTCGTGGGGGAAGTTGCCGGGTGAATCCTCCTTCCAGAACCTCCAGAAGTTGTGTCCCGTGTTTCTGATGTGCCACAGGATCTCGTCCTCCTCCGACGAGGAGAAGGCGAGGGCGTAGCCGGCCACGGCAACGAACATGAGCACAGTGACCAGGGCGATGGCTGTGAATCTCCATCTTCGTGTTTTGTCCAATGTTTTCACCTTAAACCTCTAGGAGGCAGATCTCAGATACGCTATAAACGCCTTTCGCTAGCGCATCCTCAAGCACGTGGTCGAAACACATGAGACGTTGCTCGGGTGCGAACAATAAGGGGGAAAGGCCCCGATTTCACCCTTTATGGCTTTGTTGTTTTTCCCTAGCGTCAAAACCCTACCCCCCTAAAGCACCCAGGTTTGACGATTCGCCACGCCTGCGCTGTTATTCGTCTTTATCGTAGGTAACGCCACACTTAAGCCGGTAACGCCTACCAATACAGTGGAAAGGACTGAACTAGCACGGAGGACGCTAGTCGGG
>JAUWBL010000119.1 GCA_030601715.1 Candidatus Geothermarchaeota archaeon
CGGTCTGATACGTTCGGACGTTATACGCCATAGGTCAATACCAGCCTCTCGGTTCCTTTCTTCATTATCTCATTCACTCCCTCCACCACCTCATCCTTTGAGATGGCTCTTCCGTTGAATTTGACCATTTGGCTGTCTACAGCGATGCCGGTTTTCATCCTTATGAGGCTTGCCAGCTGGCCCGAGTAGTTCTGCTCGATGTCTATGCTTCTGCCCGCCTTTGAGAGGAACTGTGACACGAAGGAGGAAGGGAAGGGGCTCAGCATCCTGAGCTGAAGGAAGTTCACGCTGATGCTGTTCTGCCCTAGCTCCTCCAAAGCTTCAAGTATCGCGCCCTTGGTGGAGCCCCAGCTCACGAGGGAAACGTCGGCTTGGTCCGGCCCGAAGACCGAGGCCTTCTTCTCTAATGGTATCTCCTTGTCTGCGGTTTCGAGCTTCCTCATCCTCTTCTCCATCATCCTCACTCGATTGTCTCCCTCCTCGCTGATGTGGCCGTACTCGTCGTGCTCATCGCCCGTGGCCCAGAATATTCCTCCTTTCTGGCCTGGCACGGATCTTGGGGATATCCCGCTCTCCGTGAAGCTGTACCTCTTGAAGGGTGTACCGCCGCCGTTGGCTTGCATGGGCCCTTCGAGTCTCTGAAGCTCATCGTCGCTCAACATCATCCCTCTGTCGATTCTGACAGAGTCAGTGTCGAAGTATTCGAAGGATTGGGTCGTCGAGGCCAAATGCTTGTCGGCTAGGACAAAGACTGGAGTTTGGTACCTGTCCGCGTAGTTGAAGGCATCTATGGTGTCATAGAAGCACTCCCTAACATCCCCAGGTGCCAAGACAATCCGAGGAAACTCACCATGGGAGGCATGCAGCGTGAACAGCAGGTCTCCCTGCTCCTGTCTGGTGGGCAAGCCTGTGCTAGGCCCTCCCCTCTGATAGTAGTTGATGACTAAGGGTTGCTCGTTCATGCTAGCCCAACCGGTAGCCTCAGCCATCAAGGAGTAGCCCGGTCCAGAGGTCGATGTCGCGGCCCTCGCTCCTGCCATCGAGGCTCCGATTGCCATCCCTATGGCCGCTATCTCGTCTTCTGTCTGTATCACCCTGACCCCGAACTCGGGGTGAGCCTCGATATACTCGCTCTCATCTGACGCGGGGGTTATGGGATAGTAGGTCTGCACACGGCACCCCGCCAACAACTTCGCCATCCCCACCGCATGAGTTCCCTGAAGCATCATCCTCTCCCCCTCCGCCTCCCTGCTCTCGAGCCTGAAGGGGAAATCGTCCCCGAAGTTCTCACCGATGTAATCGTAGGCCATCTCGGCTGCCTTGACGTTCATGTCAGCCACCCTCTTCTTCTTTCGGGCGAAGATCTCACGGAGGATGGTGTTGAGAATGCTAACGTCGTAGCCAAGCACCGCCAGCGACGCGGCAACCGCAAAGGTATTCTTCATTATTATGAGCCTGCTCAGGTCCGGTTCCTCGAAAGCCTTCTGCAGCTTCTGGATCAGCTCTAGGTAGGGAAGTGGGAAGAGGCTGATGTCATCCCTCCCCACGTCCTTCCTGGTGATTATCGTCCGAGGGTCGGGCCTGGGATCGTAGATGAGGCCCCCGCCCGCAACGATGGCATGCTTGTGGAGCTGAACGGTCTCCAAGTCGTACGTGGCAAGGAGATCCAATCGATCGACATGCGACAGGAGAGGACGGTCGCCCACCCTCACTTGGAAGTAGCTGTGGGCCCCCTTGATGTTGGAATGGTATTCCCTACGACCGAAGACGTGGAGGCCTCCTCGGGCAACCGCCCTCTGGAACACGTTAGCAGCGGAGTCCACCCCAGTTCCCTGGGCCCCTCCCACCATCCACGCAAGCCTATTGACTACCGTCATGAAACACCCTCACTCTGGATAACGATGTTATATACATATAACTACACGGTTGTCACGGGATCAAATATTCACATGCTCAGATAGCTCTCAACCACAATGCCTGGCGTTGGAGCTGCCATGACCCTGGCTTGATTCCAAGACGCGTTGAAGATGTGTCTGAACGTGGGATCCTGAGCGTTCAAGAAACAAGCAGCCCTCGGCATGTGTCTGACTCTTACCAAGGGTGCCCGCCTTACGAGGAGTTCTTCTTCGCGATGGAGAGGAAGTATTCCTCGTAGATCAGGATCAGGTTTCGCACGACCTGCTCCGAAGTCTGGATAGAGTCGTCCTCAGCCGCCATCCTGTCCCTGACCTCCATCAAGCTGGCGTGGGTTTCTTCGCTCAGCATCAGCCTCTTCATACACCCTACCAGAGAACTACTCCTCTAATATCTCGAGGCTACGATCCTCGATGTCAAGGCAGCTCACAGAGACAGACCTCTCACCGGTTCGCTGGAGAAAATAGCAGATGTTTAAGGCGCCGCCACGGGAACTACCTGTATCACAGCCCAAGAGCTGACGAAGTATGACCTTCTGCGAACACTGTTCCGAGAGGGAAGGCAGGAGGCTTGCCTTCGTCTTCCTCGGAAACCCCAACAAGGAGGCCTTTGTCAGGAAGGTTTTGGAGAATAGCGCTGAGCTCTTGGACCAGAAGAGACTGACGAGAGAGGAAGAGGCCCATGAGCTGGCCGAAGAGTTCAGAGAAACAGCCATGGAGGAGGGGAGAGCTCTCTGGGAGGTCGAGACCATCATGAAGCACACACTGAGCTCGGCCACGTCGGGTGAGCTTGTCAAGGAAGGTAACACGTGGCACTGGCTCTCCGGTCTGAAGGGCAAGAAAGAGCGGAAGCTCTGCGATCTCATGGCGGAGAGCATCGAGAGGTATCCGGCTCGACAGGACATCCAGAAGGTTCTACACCCGGAAGAGACCTCACAGGAAGAAGCCACGAAGTCATAGGGACTTGTGCGCTTGCTGCTGATCTGGCGCGGAGTTCGGTGTTTGGTTGGCCGATGAAGGCGAGAAGGGAAGCGCCCGACTAACGAAGGTCGAGTATTCCGATGTATCCCGGCGATTCCAGTCGGCGAGCAAGACGGGAGACGCTGAGGCTCTCACACGGCTGACAGGTGAGCTGACAGAACTCATGGGCTCGGTCTCCCGTGCTCTCAAGGAGATCAGAGAAAAACTCGGAGACATAATGTCTTAGGTCTTAGGCAACGAAACAGCCTTGAGACAAGCTTTATTGAAAGAACCCTGCAGTATCTCTTGAACCACACCTCTGGTGCCACCGCCTCATGCCCCATCCGTCCAAGGAGATCATAGGAACCGGCGGAGACCAACTAGCCGGCAGAACCATCCTAGTCTGCCTAACGGGCAGCGTCGCTATCATGAAGAGCCCTGAGACAGCCCGGGAACTGATGCGCCTCGGCGCGGAGGTCAAGGTCGTTATGACCCCTGCAGCCTGCGACCTCATTGATCCAAACCTTATGGAGTGGGCTACCGGTAGCCCGGTGCTGACACAGCTAACCGGGAAGCTGGAGCACATTGCCTTCGTCCAACCCGGGGAGGAGAGGGTAGACCTAGTGTTGGTGGCTCCGGCTACCGCCAACACCCTGAACAAGATAGCGAGCGGGATCGCCGACACCGCGGTGACGACAATTATCTACGCCGCCATAGGGGCGGGGATCCCTGTTCTGGTGGCGCCGGCCATGCACGAACCCATGTTGAAGCATCCGGTCTACGAAGAAAGCGTCGAGAAGCTGAGAACCATCGGTGTCGGTGTAGTGCAGCCGAGGATCGAGGAGGGGAAGGCCAAGATGGCGGAGGTCGAGGAGATAGTGGAGGCTGTGGTTCGGAGGCTCTATCCCAAGGACATGACGGGCTTGAAGGTGGTGGTCACCGCAGGACCCACGGTTGAACACATCGACCCCGTTAGGGTGATAACCAACCGGAGCTCGGGGAAGATGGGGCTTGCCGTGGCCCGGGAGGCGTCGATGAGGGGCGCGGAGGTCACGGTCGCCTACGGAGCCGGCACCGAACCCGTCCCAACGGGCGTCAAGATCTTAAGAGCCGAGACCACGTCGAAGATGCATCAGGTCGTACTCACCGTAGTACGGGATTCTGGATGCGACCTGTTTGTTGGCGCCGGCGCGCCCTCCGACTACAGGGCGGAGAGGACGTTCGACAGCAAGATCCCCAGCAGGGAAAGCCCTAGGCTGGACATCACCTTGGTAGCTACGGAAAAGGTTGTGGACGCCGTAAGGGAGGAGTCAGACCAGACATTCATCGTGGCCTTCAAGGCCGAACACGGCCTTTCAGACGAGGCTTTGGTCGAGAAGGCGTACCAATGGCTGAAAGATAGCGGTGCGGACTTGGTGGCCGCCAACGACATCGGCCGACGGGGCGTTGGGTTCGGCGTGGACACAAACGAGGTCTTCGTCATCGATAGGGAGAAGAACGTGACCCATCTTCCCAAAACGACGAAGGAGGAGATCGC
>JAUWBL010000068.1 GCA_030601715.1 Candidatus Geothermarchaeota archaeon
GAAAGACCCCACGTCCCGAACGCTCCGAGAGAACCGTGTCTCGAGAACCCAGGAAACCCTGGAAACCATGCGCCGCAGAGCCCTACGACCACCAAAGAAGCCCCGGGAACAGAAGGAAGATGGAATAGGACCCCACAACAAACAACGCAAACACGACCAACATCCCCTTCGTCGAGAGCTTGGTCAAGTGCGAAGCGGCAAGAAGCAGGATCACAGGGAAAAGGATGAAAGCCAGCCATCGCTCAACGAAGGGCCGGGCGAGCAGAGCGGCGGCCGTCCCCACTAGCAGGGGCCAGATTCGGAGTTCCTTGAAGAAGGCTAAACTACCTCTCCACCGGACAGCAATCAAAACCAGAGCCCCGTGAAACGCCGCAAAAATGGAGACTGCAAACCTCAGCGGAATCATCATCAGTGCCGGAACAACGGACGGATCCATCCCCAAGAACTCGTACAACGGAGCCTCCCAGTAGTGTCTAAGACCCACAGGAGGACTACTCCAGGCCCCTAAGGTGCCGAGAATCCCCTTCTCGTAGTACACCAGAACGCTACCCCCCATGTACCACGTCCAAACCGCCACAGGAAGAAACGCCACCAAGAGAAACACCCCTAAAGCGGCAAAATCCCTCCGCTCAACGCTTCTTCCGAGGGAGACCACCAGAAGAACACCCACCACCACCAAGGCGAGAACCGTCTCCTTGGCGAGGATCCCAACAGCAACAACCAGTCCCGCAACCCCTAGCCGAAGCAGACCACCCTCCCTCCTCCAAGGCGCAACGAGGTAGAGCCCAAGCGTCAGAAAGAACCAAGACGCCATGTCGGTCAGCACGGCGGCCCCAGCCATGAGGACCGGAACCGAGAAGTTGAAGAGAAGCGCCGCCCAGAAGCCCACCACCTCCGAGCCAGACAGTTTCCGAGCGAACTCAAACAGGAGGACAGCGGTGCCCAGCCAGAACACCGAGCTGACCACGGCGAATCCACCCTCCAAGCCGATAACCGGAGACAGAAGGGAGGCCAGGAAGGGCACCAAGGGCCGAAACACCAAAAGACCCGGTACCTCTCCGTCGCCGAGGAAGTACCCCGCTATCCGAAGATACGTATAGGAATCCGGGTACACGTGGCCGAAGGTCCAAGAGATGTTGAGCAGGGCGGTGCCCAAGAGCAACCCGTACCGAGCCGCCCTCTTCGTTATGATGAACGTCACAGGGCTCTGAAGCCGCGACATCTAGGCAGTAGGAGACCAAGGCACCTACTTATGCCCCCGCTCATCCGTGAGGCCGCCACAGCAACCCTCCGGCCGAAAGAAGGGTGACCCCACTCCTCACCGCTAAACCAACCCACCTACGGTAAGCGGAAACGCTCCCCCCCGCCTCCTCTGAGTACGAACGACTCGAACCCTCCGACTCGACTCCGCCTACCGAAAAAACCCTTTTCCTCCTCACACACACCTTAAACCTCGTGGATCCAGAACCCCTTTTGCACCAACAGGCGGACTGATCAACTGGGTTGAGCCGAGCAGGAACCCTAGGCCTCATCGTAAACCCAATAGCCGGCATAGGAGGCCCCCTCGGCCTCAAGGGCTCAGACGGCGAGGCAGCCGAGATCGCCAAGGCTAGAGGCGCCCCAAAGGTCGCCCCCACCACATGCAGGACCTTTCTCAAACACATCACGAAACGACGACCTCACCCAACCATCTATACCTGGGCCGGCGAGATGGGAGAGGACGAGTGTGCCGCGGTGGGAGTACCTCACACAACCCTCGGAACCTGCAAGGATACCACCGGACCCCAAGACACCGTCGAGGCCGTCAACCGACTCGTAGACACAGGCATCCAACTCCTGACCATCATCGGCGGAGACGGAACGGCGAGAGACGTAGCCCACGCCCTCCGAGGCCGAAAGATCCCCGTCGTCGGCGTCCCAGCGGGTGTCAAGATCTACAGCACCGTCTACGCCAACACCCCCGAAGACGCAGCGAGCCTCGTCCAAGCCTACCTCCGCGGCGACACACAACTCCAGGAAACCGTCGTGCTCGACGTCGACGAGGAGGAGCTCCGACGGGGAAACCTCCACATCACCGAGGACGGAACCCTCTACGTCCCCTCCTCCACCCGATACCTCTCAGGCTCCAAGACCCCCTCCCCAGCCTGGGAGGAGGCCTCGAAGCAAGAAGTAGCAGAACACGTCGTCGACGACCTCCTCCACCCAGACACCCTCTACCTCGTCGGCCCCGGAACCACCACCAAGGAGATCCTCAGGCAGCTGGGCCACAGAACCAACCTCCTCGGAGTAGACCTCGTCAAAGGAAGAACCCTGCTTCAAGCCGACATGACAGAGGACCAGATCTTGGGAGCCACCCGAGGAAAACCCGTGACCCTCATCCTTACCCCCATAGGAGGCCAGGGATTCATCCTCAAGAGAAACCAGCCCATCACACAGCGAGTCCTGAGACAAACCCGGTTCCCCGCCAACCTCCTCCTCCTAGCCACACCCCACAAGCTCGCCACCATACCCGGCCTCAAAGCCGACCTCGACCCCGACCTAACCGAGAAGATCCCCAAATACCTCAGGGTCGTCGTCGGAAGAGACACCCAACGAGTCGTCCGATTCCTACGCTAATGCCTGAGGACCCTCGACCAGGTGAAAGCATACACACTGCAAAAAGCGGCACCCGTGAAACGTGGGACACATGGAGCAGGGGGACACCGAGAACCCTTCTGCCGGGAGAAATCGTCCACCGAGAGAAAGACTCCCTCCAGTGCACCGCAAAACCGGCCCCCGTACCGTACACCAAAACGCTGCTCCAGTCTCCCCCCAAGGCAAACAGCTCGAAGAGAGCTATTCAGCCCCCCGCTCAGTCACTTTTCTCCTGCACACACGCCCAGGCAGGGAAGACGGAGGAGACCCGTCAGGGAGTGTACCTCTCGACCCTGTAGATCAAGACCTCGGCTACGGACCTCCGGCTCGACGAAAACACCAGGGTCAAGGCCGAACCCTCGTCGAACTCCCTCGGATACTTCACCGCCTCCTGATACACATCGAGGCCCCCCTCACTATACGACCACTCGTAGGGGATGAGCCCACCCAGGAAGGTAGCCCAGAACTCGGGCAGAAGCTGACCCGTCGCGTTGATAAACCTGGTCTCATCAATCCCCGCGATCCTCGCCATCTGAACGAACTTCCCCTCCTCCCCAGCGGTGCCTATGCACTGAAGGAAGCAGTATCCAAAGATCTCACCGGTGTTCGGGTCCGTCAACGGAAACGGAACTACATACACAGCCACGTAGTCGGCGTCCAGATCCTCCAATATCCCCAGAGCCGTCTCCTCATCGGAGAGAAACATGGCGGCCAGCAGCTCGATCCTCGTCTGGTTCATCGTCCCGTTGTCCGCCAGGCTCCTCCTCTCACCGATGAAGGACAACCAGTACCCGTAGTCCCACCACGCCGCCACCACCGCATCCCCCGGCGTATTCATGCGGACCCACTCCAAAGCCTCGATCCAATCAGGGATGCTACCCCTAAGATTCGTTGAAGCAGACGCCAGCGTCACCGGCGAGTCCCCCGCGTCCCTAGCCATGGGAAAGACAAGAACCGAGCCCAACACAACCACCAAGGCCAACCCCGCCAACACGTAGCTCCGGCTCTCCCTCACCCTCTTCCGAGCCTTCTTCCGCCCCCTTCCCTCCGCAACGAGATGACCATACATCGGATCGAGGATGCCGTAGATCCCGAACGCCCCCACCAGCGCCAAGAAGGGCGAACCAAGAGTGCCCAGCCGCGCGAACGACGACGCGAAATAGAGGGAAGACGCCCCGAGGATCAGCATCAGCAACTTCTTCACATCCACCTCCCTAACCATGAGGTACATCCCATAAGCCACGAACGGCAACAGGAACCCCATCCCCGTGTTGACAAAGAAGGCTACGAGACCCGCCCCCACATGCTCCTGAACCGACTGAACCAAGGGATTATCAAACTTCGTGAAAGGATTGACCACAGCCAGGTACCGCGCGCCGATGTTCACCGGCACGAACGCCGTGAGCTGAGGAACCAGAAGAGCCAACCCTATCACAGACGAGACCAGATACAGAACCCCACCCCACGACAGCCTCAGCCTGACGCGGGAGAAGAACGGCAACACAACCGCCGCGTAGACAAGGAGAGCCACGGGATTATAGAGGAAGGCCACCCCATTCCTGGGAACCGACGCCGCCAAGACCAAGGCAAGAACCATCATCATCGCGTGAGGCCGCCTGAACCCCTTCGGAAACAGACCCAAAACCCACGCGGCGATCGAGAACAGAGCCAACGTGCCCAACAGATAGAGAAAGGCCCCCCAAGAAGCAGCCATAATGCCGATAAAGACGCCCGAAAGAGAGGCGAAGACATACCTCCCCCTCACCCCACGGCGAGGCGACATGGCCTCAACAAAGAAGTACAGGGCGGCCAGCATCGCAAGCATCCCCATGGTCTCCGTGTCGAACCACCCCAACCCGCTCCTCGCCATGAAGGCAGGACTCACCGAAAAGAAGAAGGCCCCAAGCATCCCCACCACCTCTCCCCCAAGCCTCCTACCCAACAAATAGGCGAACACAACCGACAGAACCCCCGTGACGATAGGGAAGTAGATCACAGCAGTCTCAAGCCCGACGTCGAGGCCCAGAGCCAGCAACCCCAGATAGAAGAAAGCCCCCGCCATAGGGACGCCCGGGAAGTACACGGTACCCATATCCACCCCCTCAGGATACCACGTGATCGAGCTGTGCCAATCAAAGAAGTCAAGGACCGCCAGAGGCCCCCCCTCCAACACCGAGTCCGCTATGAAATCAGCGGCATAGAACTGAAGCCAAGGGTCAAACTCCGATATGTAAACCCCGTACCTAACCGGGAGAAGCCGGAGCCCCACCGTCACCAAGAGGATGAGCAAGAGCGCGGAGTACCTGGCCAACGAGAGCGCGGACAGGGTGACCCGAAGCTCCCCCACCGCCTCCCAGATCCCCCTAGGAACGTCGCCGAGGCCGAGACCCATCCCTCTCCCCAAACCTTACCCAAACAATAGAAACTCACGTCTTTATGTCCTAACCACCAGAACTCACAACCAACGAAAGACCAGCAACCCGACCACCCCAAGGACTCTCGCCCACACCAAAACCCATACCCCGGGAAGGCTGACAGACCATGAACGATTCACCATCCTCTCACGGCAAAACCTGCCCTCTACGGGAAGCTGACATAGGTCCTCCGGCCTCCCTTCAACCAGAAAACTCGGACAGAGCAGTCCGCCCCCTGACCGCCAGGAAGATTTTTTTTCCTGCTCACACACGCCCAGACAAGGAAAGAAGAAGCCCAGCAGACCCAAGTTCCCTATTGATACAGCCACGTGAAATCTGACGACGTCACGATGCCGACGAGCCTCCCCCGCCGAACCACGGGCAGCCTCCTTATCCTCTTCTCCCTCATCAGCCTCGCCGCCTCCTTGACGTTCGTGTCCGCCGAAACGGTGATCAGGGGCTTCGACATGATCTCGTGAACCCGGAGCACCGAAGCATCCAGCTTCTTCGATGTCACCTTCCTAATGAAATCGCTCTCCGTCACTATCCCCACAGGCTCCCCATCCCTGGTCACCACCAAGCTCCCTATGCCCTTCTCCGTCATCAACTCTGCAGCACCAACAGCCATCTCAGCGGCATCAATCGTGATGACGCCCTTCGACATGAACTCCTCCACGCGAACCAACCAAAGATCCCCCAGAATCTTGGAACCTTAGCCCTAATAAGACGAGGCCAAAACCCCGGTCGAAGCAAACCCAACCCCACCCTCCAACAACGCAGCGGAAGACCCCCCACTCAACCCATCAAGGCCAACAACCACCGCACAACGCGTAACACCAGCCCTATTAACCCCACACCTCCGAAGATCCCAAGAGCACATTGATCAAGGTCTTCTGCAAGATCTGTGATTCCCTCCTCTTCTTCGGCGAGCTCAACCCCTTCATGCAATGGAGGAAGAAGTTCTCCACCTGCACCAGTTGCGGGAGACCTCTCGACTTCAGAGAGGCAGCCATAGACATCGAACTCACATAGCCCCCCCTTCATGACCCGCCCCAACCCCCCAAACCCCCCCGAATAAAACCATACCCGAAACATCCATCATTGACCTCAAGGAAGGCCAGACCATGACCCGATACAAATCCGGATATCGCCAGGAGAGACGCGTCAGAGCCATCAACTCAGAGAACGGGTGGCAGGC
>JAUWBL010000175.1 GCA_030601715.1 Candidatus Geothermarchaeota archaeon
GTACTTGAAATGCTCAGGAGAGGGGGTCTTCTTCCCGCCAAGCACTAGAATCAGAAGCCACTGCGTCAATTGCTCTTCTTGGGTTGAAATTGATCGCCTTGCCCACCCTTCGCCGTGCAAGCGTCCACCCGTCTTACGCCTTTTTTATACGTAGTAAGGGAGTACCTATGGCCTTCGCGGGAAAAAACGGTGGATTAGCTAGCGTACTATTGGACCGTGTGCTTACAGATATAGGCCCCCATCTATTTCTCTTGACGACGCGAAATGGCTCTCGCCTTTGTTCTGTTGAACGTGGAACCCGGGACGGAAGAGGAGGTCCGAGACACCGTCTCCAAGATAGAGGAGGTGGAGGAGGCCCACCTGGTCTACGGGACCTACGATCTGGTCCTGAAGCTGAGAGCAGACACCATGGACGAAGTCAAGAAGGCTGTGACGGGGAAGATCAGGAAGCTCGACGAGGTTCGGTCAACCCTAACCATGCTCGTCGCCGGACCACTGACGGTGTAGTTCCCGAAGGCTGTCCAGAAACAGCGAGACAGGATACAAGGGCTTACCGGCAGAGGAGCATGGCCTTCGGCAAGTCTCTGTGAGGCCCTTGGCGTAAGTGGAGCGTGTTATCAGGGTATGAGTTCCTTCTTTCATCCCATCAGGGTCAGCTGGGTGGACACCGACGCCGGGAAGGTGGTGCACTTCTCTAACTATTTCAAGTTTTTTGAGGAGGCGGAGGAGGCTTTCTACAGATCCTTGGGACTGGACTTCGACGCCATCGAGGACGAATTCGGGATATGGATTCCGCGGGTCGAGGCCTTCTGTCAGTACAAGTCATCGGCCAGGTTCAACGACCTCCTCGAAGTGGAGATGCGAGTGTCCGAGGTCCGCGACAAGACCATAAGATATGAGTTCGTCATCCGAAAGAGGGGAGACGAGAGCATCATAGCACAGGGCCACGTAGTCGCCGTGGCCGTAGACAGGAAGACAGGCAAGTCCACCCAGATTCCTCCCATACTCAGAGAGAGGCTGAGTCAACCCCTAGTGGGTGAAGATGTAGGAGAGCCATCCCTATGATCTACGTCTGGGCTAACACCCGTGGATCTAGATAGAAAGCTCCCCGCGGAGTTCGTCCACTATCGGTTCCAAGGTCTCTGGCCCGAAGTCGAATCTCAGACCCGATGCGGCGAAGAGCTCAGGCAGAGGTTTACTTCCTCCTAAGGACAGACCACGCTTGTATGCGGCGACCGCTCGGCCCGGATCCCTCCGCCACTCCAACCACAACCCCAACGCGCCGAGTTGGGCGATTCCGTACTCGATGTAATAGAAGGGCACCTCGAACAGGTGCAGTTGCCGCTGCCACTGGTTTCTCAAGATCTCCTCATAGCCCTCCCAGCTCTCTACTCCACCGAAACGGCTGTGTAGCTGAAGCCAGAACTCTTCACGCTCGGAGACTGTGTGCTCCGGGTTTGTGTAGGCCCAATGTTGGAAACTGTCGATCGTAGCAATCCACGGGAGGAGCCTAACAATGCCCTCCAAGTCATATCTCTTCGACCGCGCTTTCTCATCGGGCCCGTAGAATGCCTCGAGAAATTCTCCAGCTATGAGGTCCATAGCCATCGACGCGACCTCGGCGAACTCCATCGGCGCATGCCGATAGTCGCTGAGAGGTTCATCGCGAGTCAGAGAGGTGTGGAATGCGTGGCCGGCCTCGTGAAGCATGGTTCGTACGTCACTGTTCCTACCAACAGCATTCGTGAAAATGAAGGGCAGTCGCCGCTCGGCGAGAGTAGCTTGATATCCGCCGGGGGCCTTGCCCAATCGGCTATCGAGGTCGAGCAAACCCAAGTCGTGGATTCGATCGAAGAATCCTGCGAGCTCTGGGTCAACCCTTCGGAAGATCCTACGACAACCCGCGACAAGTTCATCTACTTGATCAAAGGGCCGGAGAGGTGGCAATCCTTCAGGATCAACTAGGAGATCCCAGGGCCTGAGGGTTTCCATCCCCAATTGCTGTTGTCGCTTCCTTTGAAGCTGCCGATGTAGCGGGACCAAGAGCCTCTGCACGGTCTCGTGGAATCGGAAGCAATCATCGGGCGTGTAGTCAAAGCGTTCGAGTCGAAGGAAGACGTAATCCCGAAAGTTTGGGAAACCAGCGTTGCTGGCTGCCTTGTCTCGGAGCCTTATCATCTTGTCGTATGTCTCGTTGATCTTCTCGCGATCCTGAAGTCTGCGTCGCTCGACCAGCTCCCAAGCTTCTTGCCGAACCTTGCGGTTGGTCTCCTCGAGGTATCTGGCCATCTGCTGAAGCGTCTGTTCGCGACCGTCGTACTGAACCGTCATGGCGCCCGTGATCTTCTGATAGCCTTGACTGAGCTTCGCCAACTCAACCTCCAGAGGAACGTTCTCATCGCGAAAGAGAGCGACCGCGTTGGCGATTCGTCGGTCGAGAACTAGGTAACGGCTGGTTGACAGCTGGTTCCGAGCGGGGCTGGCGAGAAAGTGTTCGCGGAGTCTTTGGACACGCGGTTTGATTCGTGGCTCAATGTTTTCGATGTAATCGAGGTAAGCTTTCTCGTAATCGGGGTTGTCGGTCTGACTGGTCATACGGATGTAGCGGACCGAGCCCTCCTCATCCAGAGCCGCCGACAACTCTGATCCGTCCAGAAGCCACCGTTCAAGGGCGTCAACGGTTTCGATCGGGCGGTTCTCCAGTTCGTCGAAGAGAGGTTCGATCTGCCTCCAGTCACCCGGATCCGCGCTCGGTGGAACAAACCCTCTGGGAAATTCTCTGGGCAAAGCATGGATGTCAAGGGGCATGGAAGATCTTTCCGGAAAACTCCGCTTTAACTCGGATACGGTCAGAGTCCTCACATTGCACGTCATCCGAGCCTGATGGCCCAGATGAGTGTGAATGACCTGGCGGGCATAGACACAACGGAGTCCGAGATTCTAGAAAAGTTTCCTGAGAATACGGGGCACATCAAAGACTTCAAGGCGGCGTAGAAGAACCGGGCGAGATATCGAGGCCCTCCCTCCTCGTAGCTCCACCTCTCAATGCGAGGCCTTGAAGGTGGGCGGATGCTATTATAGGACCCTCTTCCATAGTGATCTTCCCCGGGAAAC
>JAUWBL010000005.1 GCA_030601715.1 Candidatus Geothermarchaeota archaeon
CTTTATCTGAGGCTTTCCTGACTGCTTGGAGAACAGTTGGGTCATCACGATCTTGAAGTGCCAACGAGTCAGTGGCTTGCCCAAATCCAGCTATGGTCACCGGCTCATCTGTGAACTCATTAGCTCGTTCAGCAGGACACAACAAGACGGAAGCCGCACCGTCAGTGATCGGGCAGCAATCGAAGAGTCTAAGCGGTTCAGAAACCACAGGGTTATTGACTTCCGCCTCGGGCAGTGAGTAAATCCCTTCGAGAGTAAGTGGCCGATGCAAGTGTGCGTGAGGATTCTTAAGGGCGTTCCGATGGTTCTTGATAGCTATCAGGGACAAATGCTTCCTTTCGACGCCATATCGTTGCATGTAGAGCATGGCAAACATGGCTGCGAGAGAGGGCAGGGTGACACCTTGAACATACTCAGCTGTTGGATGCGTCATTGAGGCAAGAAGTTCAGCAACCTCATTGCTGGGTGCATGTCTCATCTTTTCCCCACCTACAACCAACGCCAGATCATATACCTCTGATCCCACAGCCAGAACAGCCTGCTTGACTGCTGATGCACCAGATGCAGGGCCGTTCTCTATGCGGTCAGCGGGCACCGGCAAGAGCGAAAGTTCATCTGCCAGGGCGGTGCCGATAGCGGTTTGCTTGGAGAGCTCGCCTGATAGCATACTGGCTACGTACAAGGTATCAATATCTCCTTTCTCGGCGCCAGCAGTCTTGATGGCAACGGTAGAAGCCTCTCTCAGCATGTCCATCAGGGTACTGTCATCACGCCGACCGAACTTGCTCATCCCGTAGCCTATGACAGCTACTTCGCGCATCATCTATTATCAGTCACTCTCCCCACGAAGGATGTCTGGCTCAATTATCTCGAGTGACAGTGTCTTCTCGTAGATCTCATCAGGGACGGGTCTCTTACCAAAGACCAACTTCGATCTTCTAGCATAGTAAGCTTCCCTTGTTAGAACCCAACACTTTGCCCCGCCCAATTCATGCTGGACTTGGGGGCGAGATTCGAGTCCCCATTCAAGTCCAAACAGGCTGAAACCTCGCGGGCTCTCAGCTGTTACGAGAACCTCTTCTGCACCTAGATTTTCGATGGCATGCTCCTGTTTTGCAGCAAATAGGTGGGCGCCTATTCTCCGTCCTCTTCTCATAGCGATCGTGTGTAGGCTTATGCAGGTGTTAGCGTCATACATCCTGTTGTTGGCCAAGCCAACCAACTTCTCATCGACAACTCCGACCAAACAGTACTCATTCCTGACTCGGTACTTGTACCATCCCAGAAGTTCAGCGTATGTTCTGGCACCGACTACGTCGTAGAACTCCCTGTCTGCGTCCAGGAGAGGTCGAATGGCATTGAGAACCAGAGGAACCTCCTCACGGGCAACTTCTCTAATCACCATCCTCTCCCCTGTCGGGAGTACTACCATCTTAGGTGGGTAGGGCTTTCTGGGTATGTCCCAGTCGATACTTAGAGTGTCTGTCTCTCTCGACACATCATGCACCTCGTGTTCCGACAGCTAGAAAGAAACCCAAGAGGAATAAACATCAATATGAGCGTCCGACTCCAGGTGTCATCAGCTGGACGGTTGGAGTACCTTTCACACAGAAATTGCCGTGTGCGGTGGCTCGATCCGGTGCACTTTATGAATTCGCTAAGGGGCATTGTACTTGAAAATGACGAAGCTAGTTGAGCTGTCGCAGCCACTAAACGCAGATGCTCCCTTCTGGCCCTCTTACCCGCCCTTCGAGGTGAAGTACATCAAGAGAAAGCCCGAGCACGGCGTCAACGCCCAGTACATCATGACCTCCAACCACATGGGAACCCACTTGGACGCACCCCGTCACTTCGTTACGGGAGGCAAGACCATCGACCAGATCCCCTTGGAGCAGCTCTACGGCCCCGGGGTCATCGTGGACGTCAGTGATGTCGGAGACCTGGGCATCTACACCCCTGACATGATCGAACACAGCGTAGACCTCCATGATGGAGACATCCTCATCCTCCACACAGGGTTCAACCGCTACGGCTGGTACCAGCCCCAGGGAATGGCGGACGAAGAACGCTACATCCACAGGCACCCGGGCCCTACGCGAGAGTGGTGTGACTGGATGCTGAAGCGAAAGATAAAGCTGTGGGGAGTCGACGCCGTCTCTACGGATCACCCGATGAACCTACCCATCGGGAGATTCCTGCCCAGGGTCGCGCCACGGGTCCGAGCCGAGTGCGAACGCAAGTTCGGCAAGGAGAAGCTGGACGAACTCTTCCCTGAGGAAGACTACCAGCTGACCCACAACGTACTGTTCCCCCACGACGTCATCCACATCGAGAACCTGGGTGGAGACATTGGCAAGCTGCTGAATCGGCGAGTCACCATCGGCTGCTTCCCCTGGCTCTTCAAGGGTGGCGAAGCAGCCTTCGCCCGAGTAGTGGCCTTCGTCGAGGAGTAGACAACACACCCGGTCGCAGCATCCGCGATAATCCAAAAGGACGCAACTAAGGCGGGTCCACAACTTTCACAAAGGCCCACCTCGCAACGTGGCCGCCTGCGGATTTAACAGCCTCTCGTCGAGTATGGCTAGATGTGACTGGGTCATGGCCGTCCATACCATCGTTCGGAAGAGCGAGTTCTACGACTCGTTACACCTCATGAAGGTTTCCGAGGAGGTTTCTCAGCTTCGACAGGTCAAGAAAGCGGCCGTGGTGATGGCGACAGACCTGAACAAGGATGTCCTGAAGGATATGGCCCTTCTCACAGAGGAGGCTGCCAGAGTAGGTCCCAACGACTTGGTCATAGCCTTCGAATTGGAACACGATGAGGATCTAGCGAACGTCGCTGCGAGAGTAGAAGATCTTCTCACCGTCCAAAGAGAGGAGCCGGGGCTAGCCCCTGCGCCTTCAACACTCGATGGAGCTCTGGAGGTGCTGCCCCGGGCGAATCTGACCCTGATATCAGTCCCGGGGGAACACGCGGCGAAAGAAGCGAGAGAAGCCCTCCAGAGAGGCTTGAACGTCTTCCTATTCAGCAGCAACGTCCCCCTACAGGACGAGGTGAGCCTCAAGAAGCTTGCGCGTGAGAAGAATCTCCTGCTGATGGGTCCCGACTGCGGAACCGCCTTGATCGGTGGCAAGATCCTTGGATTCGGAAACGTGGTGAGAAGGGGAAGCATAGGGATCGTTTCGGCGGCGGGCACGGGGATCCAAGAGGTTTCCAGCCTCATCCACCAACTGGGAGAAGGGGTGTCTCATGCGATAGGAACCGGAGGAAGGGACCTGAAGGACGAGGTGCAGGGCACAACCATGAGACAAGGAATCAAACTCCTGGCAGAGGACTCGAGCACCGAAGTCATAGTCCTCATCTCCAAACCCCCCTCCCCCGCAGTCGCCAGAAGAGTCCTCGAGGAGGCAGAGAAGAGCGGGACGACCATCATCGCCAACTTCCTAGGGGCGGATCCGCCTGCATACAAGACCGAGAAGGCAACACTTACTAGGACCTTGGAGCAGACGGCGGTGCACGCGGTCGCCGCCGTTGGGGGAGACACACCAGAACAAGTGCAGCAGAGGCTGTCAACCATTGACTTGGAATCCACGGTAGAAAGAGAGCTACAGGGCCTTGCGGATACTCAGCGACACATCCGCGGCCTGTTCTCCGGCGGTACCCTCTGTTATGAGACACTGCTGATTCTCAGGGATTCGATAGGTCACGTGTATTCAAACACACCCCTGGAACCCGAGTACCGACTGGAAGACTCCCATATCAGCCAGGGCCATACTTGTGTCGACATGGGGTCAGAGGAGTTCGTCGTCGGCAGAGCCCATCCAATGATAGACCCCACTCTCCGTCAAGCCCGCATCATGAGGGAGGGCCGCGATCCCACCGTGGCTGTCGTTCTTCTCGACGTAGTGCTGGGATACGGCTCGCACCCAGACCCAGCGGGAGCTCTCTTGGGCTCCATTGCCGAGGTCAGAGTCGAGGCAGCAGAGCAGGGGAGGAGGATCTCCTTTCTTGCATCCGTTGTGGGGACGGATGAGGATCCTCAAGATCTCGGCGCACAAGAGAGAAAACTCCAGGATGCCGGAGTGCTAGTCCTGTGAAGTAACGCTCAAGCCGCTCGAGTGGCAAGTCTCATCGTCCAGAAGCGAAGCGGCCGCTAGATGCCGATGGCATCTAGGAAACTGGCCGCGAACGGCCCGAAGAGAACAGGGTTGTGGCCAGCAACACGCCAACCAACATGTCTGTTCCCGAGGAGTGTCCGACTCCGATGAGCCTTCGAGCAGCCTTTCGCACACTGCGGGGATCACTTCCATAAAGTGAGTTGACCATCTCTGCGGCCGACTCGCCTGCGAGTCCTTCACACGCCATTCGTAACATGCTTTCCGACAAGAGGCTCGTCCTCCCCCTGGAAAGGACGGGTATCAACCGTTCTAGATTCGAGAAGGATCCGTCTGCTACTATTCCTAGTCTTTCCGCCTCTCTTAGCGCCGTGACAAAGCCAGTGATAACGTCATCCCCGGCGGGGGTCAGGCCGGGTCCTAGACCAATCAGCCCGGAGATCCCCGACCTAAGTTCATCGTCGTTCCCCGACGAAGCTCCTCGGAGTAGTTGGGACGCGGCCTCCAGCCCCCTCCGGACGTAGGGATTTCCCTCTGTAGCTACATCGTGCCCTGGCATCAGCAGTGAGAGAAGGCCGAGGAGGCCCTCTCTTCGTCCTTCCTTCACAACCAACTCCAGCAAGGTTCGCTGATTGTGCGAGATCTGGGTCTTAGAGAGGGCTTTGCGGAGAGTTCTGGGCTGCCACATCGCTAAAGACGACAGGTCTGCGAACATCCTGGTGTCGATCGAGATCCGCTTGGAGGAGAAACATACCTTTTCGCCCTTCAAGAGACCAAGGGAGGTGAACGCAAACTCGTTTGGGGCATCTAGCCTGATGTTCAACGGTCCATTCTCCACGCCTCGAGAGCAAAGAGCAAGCATTTCTCCGTCTCCTGTGCGAAGATGAACAGTCCTTGGGAACACGGCTAGAACTTCCCCTACAGAGGGCTCACGACGCAATGTTCGAAAAGCGACTTCTCCGGCGGTCAAGCCCATAAGTCTCATGCGTTGGGCCCCCGTTTACCGATGTGTCCGATGTCTGCTCGCTCCGACGAGTAGAATGCCATAAACGGGTCAATAATCATCAGACACACCCCCTCTCGAAATGGAGCTTTCCCGCTGGAGGCGTAGATCATGTTCAGAGTTGGTAGAGTAGAGTCTCACGGCTTGGCACCTGAAAATGCCGTTCAGAATAGATAATAGAAGGTCTTCTTCTTCCGTACATGTCGGAGCCGACGACTGGTTCCAGGTGTCCTCATGAAACAGAAAGCAGGTAGAGTAGTCGTAGCCCTCGGTGGCAACGCGATCACACAGGCCGACGAGACCGGAACCTTTGAGGGGCAACTCAGAAACGTGAAGACGACGTGTGATCAGATCCTAAAGATCATAGAGAAGGGGTACGAAGTGGTCATAACCCACGGAAACGGCCCTCAGGCTGGAAGCCTCCTCATTCAACAGGAAGAAGCCGCGAGGCTCGTTCCCCCGCAGCCACTGGATGTGGTGGTTGCCATGACGCAGGGTCAGATAGGGTACATGTTCCAACAGACGTTGCAGAACAGTTTGGTCGAGCGAGGCGTGAAGAAACAGGTGGCAACCGTGGTAACTCAGGTCATCGTAGACCGGGACGATCCGGACTTCTCAGATCCATCCAAACCTGTGGGACCATTCTACGACGAACGCACGGCTGAGAGATTGGTGAAGGAGAAGGGATACATCATCAAGAGAGTGCGGCCTACGGGCGAGAAGTCCTTCAGACGAGTAGTGCCCTCGCCAGACCCAAAGGAGATAGTGGAGGCTCACCTCATCAGGCGTCTCGTCGAAGAAGGATTCATAGTCATCGCCTCTGGTGGGGGAGCCGTACCCGTGGTCTCCCACAACAAAGGACTCGAAGGGATCGAGGCCGTGGTTGATAAGGACTTGGCTGGACAACGTCTGGCAACAGCCGTGGGAGCTGATACCTTCCTTATCCTGACGGACATCGACAGCGTGAAGCTCGACTTCGGGGAGAAAACGGAGAGGGAGGTAAGAAAAATGACTGTGGACGAGGCGGAAACATACATGAATGAGGGCCATTTTCTGGAGGGCAGCATGAAGCCGAAGGTTCTGGCCTGCATTCGTTTCTTGAAGAAAGGTGGTAAACGAGCAGCAATCGGCTCGCTGGAGAGGGGTCTGGAAGCGCTTCTTGGAGAGGTTGGAACCGCAATAACACAGTAGGGGCCTGAACCCTGTTCTGAGGACCGACGACTGGAGGGTTACCCGCGTTTGATCGCCGCTTTGATCCTCGCCGGTGGCACCTCGTCGAGGATGAAGGGCATCAAACAACTCTTCTCGCTGGGGGACGAGCCGATGCTCCAGCGGGTCGTTAACACAGCCCTTAGATCCCAAGCAGAAGAAGTGGTCGTGGTGCTCGGATACAGAGCCGACGAGATTAGAGCGGAGGTTGATTTCATGAAGTCGAAGGTCGTCGTGTGCGAGGACTACGCGACGGGAATGAGCGCGAGCCTCCGCACCGGTGTAGGGGCCTTGGGCGACGACGTAGAGGCCGTGATGGTTCTGCTCGCCGACCAACCCCTGGTTTCCCATGGCGTTCTAGACGCTCTCATCGAGGAGTATAGGAGGTCGAACAGACGGATAGTTGTCCCAGTGAGTGAAGGTCTGAGAAGAAACCCCATCCTCATCGACTTGACGCTCAGAGGGGAGATCCTGCGGGTGGAGGGGGATGTGGGAGCCAGGTCTATCCTTGACGAGCATGAGGACGAGATCTCACCTGTAGAAATCCCCGACGCGTCGCTCTTCGCAGACGTTGACACTTGGAAGGACTATCTGGAGGTTTCGCGTGAGTTGGAAGCCAGACGAGCCAGCAGAACGGATGTCTGAACGCTGAGGGAGCGTCTCACCACCAGGAGTCTCCCGTTGTGCCCTCCGTCCACTCCCCCCAGACCGCCCTCAGGGCTCCGCTGACCTCCCCCACTGTTGCTCCAACCTTCACGGCATTCAGGACGTGGGGAAAGAGGTTCTCGTCCTCCCTCTCGGCGATACCGGCCACGGAATCGAGAGCTGCTCCTACCTTGCCGGGATCTCTGTCTTCCTTGAAGCGCTTCAGTCGGGACATGACCCGATCCCTGGACACTACGTCCACTGTCTGTATCCCAAACTTGGCCTCTCCGGGGTCCGTGGCGAGGTTGACCCCGATCACTGGGATCTCGCCTGCATCGACCCCGAGCTGGTGCCTGTGGGCGCTCTCCGCTATCCTCCTCTGCGGATAGCCTGCCTCCACAGCCTTAGTCATGCCTCCCATCTCCTCGACTTCATCGATGATTTTCCACGCACGCTCCTCGATCTCGTCTGTCAGCCACTCCAAGTAGTACGAGCCTCCCAGCGGGTCCACGGTTTCAGCTAGACCGGACTCGTGGGCCAACACCTGCTGAACCCTGACTGCCAGTCTAACCGCTTCCTCAGTCGGCAGCCCCATAGCCTCGTCATAGCTGTTGACGTGAAGGGATTGAGCGCCCCCAAGAACCGCCGCGAGAGCCTGGAGCGTAGTTCGTATCACGTTCACCAGGGACTGTTGCGCGGTCATCGTTACGCCAGCCGTCTGAACATGGAACCTCATCCTCATAGAGGCGGGACGTCTGGCCTCAAACCTGTCCTTCATTATCTGGGCCCACATCCGTCGAGCGGCTCGGAACTTGGCCACCTGCTCCAAGACGTTGGTTCGCGATCCATAGAAGAACGAGAGTCGACGGGCGAAGTCGTCTATGGGCATCCCCCTAGCCAAGGCCCACCTTGTGTACTCTACGCCATTCGCCAGCGTGAATGCCAGCTCCTCGGCCGGGGTGGCCCCAGCCTCCTCGAAATGATATCCACTGATGCTTATGCTGTTCCATCGCGGCATGTTCTGAGCGCAGTAGATGATGATGTCTGTCGCGTACCTCATGGAGTGCATGGGTGGGTAGATGTGGGTGTTGCGAGCGATGTACTCCTTTAGTATGTCATTCTGGACCGTTCCGCCCAGGCCCTCCCTGGCTATTCCCCGAGCCTCCGCCGCAACAACATACATCGAGAGGATCTCCATAGCGGAGCTGTTTATCGTCATGGAGGTGGTGACCTTCTCCATCGGGATGTCCTTGAAGACCAGGTCCATCTCCCTCCAGACTGGCATCGACACACCAACCTTCCCCACCTCGCCCGACGCCATCGGGTCAGTAGGATCCAGGCCGAGCTGGGTGGGAAGATCGAAGGCCATGCTCAAACCTGTCTGACCTGCGTCCAAGAGGTACCTGTATCGCTGGTTGGTGTCCTCGGCCGAGCCGAAGCCCGCGTACTGCCGGACCGTCCAGATCCTGCCTCTGTACATGGTGGGGTACACTCCCCGAGTGAAGGGGTATTCCCCCGGAAAGGATAGCCTATCGAGATACCTCCAGTTTCTATCCTCCAGGTCAAGGGGGGTGTACAGCCTCCGAACCGAGAGGCCTTCCTCAGTCAGAAACTCGCTCTTTCTCTCTGGCCTCTTCTCAAGCACGGGCTCAGCGACGTCTCTCTTCCATCTGGTTTTTCGTTCGCGCAGGTCTTCAGTCTCATCTGTTCCCATTCGGTTCACCCATTTCATGATATCTCTCAACAAGCTCCACCAAGACGCCGTGGGCTGATCTAGGATGGATGAAGTTCATAGCCCTGCTGCCAGGAATCACCTTGGGTTCCGAGTAGACGAGATGTGCCCCTCCCTCCTTGACACGTTTCGTCACGCTGGCAAGGTCGTCAACCGAGAAGGCAACATGGTGGATGCCTTCACCCCTCTCCTGGAGGAACTTCGCCACGGCACCGTCCTGCGAAAGGGGTTCGAGAAGTTCGATCCGTGTTTCGCCGATCTGAAGCATCGCGATCCTGACCTGCTCCTCTATGGCCTCCTCAACCCCAACTAGCTCTAGCCTCAAGGCGTCTCTGTAGAAGGGTAGTGCATCGTCAAGTCGATTCACGGCGATTCCAATGTGGTCTATTCTCATCACTTCGGCCATGGTTCACCCTCCGGTGGGCTTTCCACAATGCGCTTGGGACGTAGAGCTGATAAGTTCGGATTGTGCTGCGTCTGTCTGTCTCTTACGCGTGCAGTCCAGCAGCGTTTAGCCGCAACTTCTTATGCAGGGGTAGAGCCTAGGTCTGGCTACAACCTGACCTGGTTTCCAGCAGTTCTCAGACATCGATGGATTCGGGAACTCTGATCGGTCTCGATGATTCCAGAAGACCCGGAGGTACGGGCCTCTCTCCCAGCTTTCCTTCGAACTTCGGTTTCACGTAGGCGTCCCACTGTTCCCTGGTCGTGAAGAACACCCGGGCTCCGCCGAGCTCGTGCTGATAGTCAGGGTACGGCTTCTGGTATTGGGCGAGTCTGATGCCCCAGTATCTGAAGCCTGTGTAGCTCTCGTAGGTGGCCCACCACTCCACGATGTCGAGGTCCTCGAACGCGTGCTCCATCTTCGCAACATACATGAGAGCTCCGATCCCAGCCCCCCTCTTGAAGGTCATGGTATGGAGGCTTATGGCCACGTCTTCGTCCCAGAGACGGGCGTTTGCTATCGCCGCCAACTCCCCGTCGATCACGCCGACCAAGCAGAAGTGATCCTTCACGCGGTATCTCTTCCATGCCAGGATCTCTCCGAGCACCCTCGCGCTGACCACGTCATAGAAGTCTAGCTCCCTGTCCAGAACTTTCTTCGTGGTCTCGACGATGACGGAAGCTTCCTCCCGGTCCGCCTCCCTTACAACCATCTTCCTATCATCTGGGAGGGTGAGAACCCTTGGAGGATACTTCTTGTCGAGGAGGGGAGACTCGGGAGGCCTCAGAATGGGCTCGAAATCCTCCACGTGAACCTTGAACTCCTCGTAGGACACCGGACAGGGGGGTTTGAAGGACAACTTGTACACCTCTCACTTACCAAGTAGGAAAATCGTATTAAATCTGTGGAACCCTTAGGGTCTGTTCTCCTAGATCTCTGTTAGGTGTACTCGCTGTGAGTTTCGCCGCGGACATAACAGTCATAGGCATCCTCGGCATGACAGCTGCTCTGGTGGTGATACTCCTACTCCTTGAGCTTCTGAAGAGGCTAGGTCCACGACACCTAGCTGTCGCCAAGCCTCCCGAGATGGAGATGCAGGCCCCAGAATCAGCTGAACCCGAGCCGTCTGACGAGGAGCTCGCGGCGACCGCGGCAGTAGCCCTGATGGTGTACCAACATGAAGAAAAAATTCAGGGTTAGAGTAGGAGATCGGACATTCGACGTAGAGGTCGAGGAGGTCCAAAGAGAGCCGGAAGAGCCTACACTACTTGATAGAGAGAAGACTAGAGAGGAGCGACGCCACATTGCACACCCCGCTCGTGCTGTCGTGAGAACCATTGAAGAGGCGATGGTGGTCCGTGAAGAAGGAGTCGTGAGTGCGCCACTCTCCGGAACGGTTTTGTCGACATCTGTGAGCGTGGGCGACAAGGTGCGGACAGGCGACCTCCTGTTGACCCTGGAGGCGATGAAGATGGAGAACGAGATCTATTCTCCCGTCTCCGGCGTCGTAAAGGAGATCACGGAACAGGGTCAAGACGTAGACTATGGAAAGACCCTGGTAGTCATTGGGTAGGGAGAAGGATGGTCCCATTTCCATGGGGCAACGCCCTCATGATCGGCGTCGGCCTCGCTCTGATCTATCTGGGCATCGAGAAGAAGTACGAGCCCCTTCTCCTCCTCCCTATAGGGTTCGGATGCATCCTCGTCAACATCCCCTTTTCGGGCCTAATGGAGCCGGGCGGCTTCATCAGGGTAATCTACGACGCGGGCATCTCCACCCATCTGTTTCCCGTGCTGATCTTCCTCGGAATTGGGGCTATGTCCGACTTCGGTCCCCTCCTAGAGAAGCCCTGGGTCGTCCTTCTCTCGGTGCCGGCGCATCTCGGCATCTTCATTGCCCTCTTCGCGGCCCTTCAGTTGGGTTTCACCCCCATCGAGGCGAGCTCCGTGGGCATCATAGGAGCGATGGATGGACCCACAGCCATCTTCGTCACCTCACGATACGCCCCTAACCTGCTCGGCCCGATCACCGTCGCTGCCTACTCGTATATCGCGATGGTGCCTATGCTCCAGATCCCCTTGTCCAAGGCTCTGACGACTCGAAGAGAGAGACTCATCCGGATGAAGTACAGGCCGGAGGCACAGAGCAAACTCCAGAGGGTGCTTCTGCCGATCGTTGTCGTCCTGGTCACGGGCGTCATCGCGCCTCAAGGTGTCCCTCTTATGGGCAGTCTAATGCTGGGCAACTTTCTGAGGGAGTCTGGCGTGGTTGAACGCCTAGCTCGAGCATCAAAGAACGAGATCGCAAACGTTACAACACTCCTTCTGGGGATAGCGGTCGGGGGCACCATGCAAGCGGAGCAATTCCTAGAAGTGCAGACTCTACTCATCTTCGCGCTGGGACTGCTCGCCTTTGTATCCGCCTTGACCTTGGGAATCCTAGCTGGAAAGCTGGCCGCATTTGTCACCAGAGGTAAGATAAACCCCCTCATCGGAGCCACCGCGATCTCAGCCTTCCCCATGGCCTCTAGGGTGGCTCACACGATAGCGAGGCAAGAGGATCCAGACAACTGGCTGCTTATGCACGCCATGGCCGCGAACACAGGGGGTCAGATCGCCTCGGTGCTGGTGGGATCCTTGATCCTTACGTACGCTCCGATTCTGCTCGGTATCCCACCATAGCTGGTGTCGCGACAAGAAACTAACCTTGCGGGTGTAGCTGTCGAGGATTCACGCCACGGTGGCAGAGCTTCTTGCGTGGGCGCTACGTGGTATGCCTGAAACGTGGCTCTGTGACAAGCTTGCGGAGACCGGCCTTGTCAGCGATGATAGATTCATGCCCAGTGCATATGTTGCCATGGCCTACCGAATTCCTAGAAGATCATATGTGCCAACTACAGCTCAATATACTGCGCAACTATAGAATGATATAGAATGACAACGCTTCTTCGCTTATTTACGACAGGTCTTCAGTTAATGATGAAGTGAGTCTTTCTTGACTAAGTTCAAATATGTCGGTCGCCCGGTTCCTCGCGTCGACGCCATGGAAAAGGTCACAGGATCGGCGGTTTTCACCGACGACATCGAACTGCCGGGGATGTTGCATACCAAGCTCCTGAGGAGCCCCCACCCACACGCACGGATAGTCGAGACAAGGACCGACAGAGCAGAAGCCGTAGAAGGTGTTGTCTCGGTCGTCACGGGAAGGGACTTCCCATTCAAGCTCGGGATATACGTCGGAGATCGGGACGTCCTCGCAACCGAAAAAGCTCTATGGGTTGGACAGCCCGTGGCCGCCGTGGTCGCTGAGACCGAGGCGATCGCTGAGAAGGCAGTTCAACTCATCGAGGTCGAGTACGAGAATCTGGAAGCAGTTTTCGACGCCAGGAAAGCCATGGAAGAGGACGCTCCGATCATACACGAAAGACTCGGAGAGTACCGGACTCTCCCCATTTTCTCACCGCGCCCCGGCACCAACATAGCCAGTGTCTTCACCCTCAAGAAGGGAGACATCGAGAAGGGCTTCGCCGAGGCTGACCTCATAGTCGAGAACGAGTTCTCCTTGCCTCAAGTGTCCCACGCGTACATGGAAACCATGTGCTTCATCGCAAGGCACGGTGCCGACGGAAACGTCGAGATCTGGAGCTCGAGTCAACCCCCTTTCATCGTAAGGTATCTCACCAGCATGTCCTTGGACATCCCCCTCAGCAAAATCGTCGTCCACGCGCCCTATGTGGGCGGGGGGTTCGGAGGGAAGGCAGGCCTCAACTTCGAGCCGTTGACTGTACTCCTGTCCAAAGCGTCGGGAAACAGACCAGTAAAACTGAGGCTGACCAGAGAAGAACACTTTACCGTTGCAGCCATCAGGCCGGGACTCCACGCTACCGTCAAGACGGGGGTCAAGAAGGACGGCAGAATCGTTGCGGAAAAGATAGTCTATGTTTTCGACGCCGGCGCCAATGCAGACTACGCCGTCAACGTTGGTAGGGCGGCCGGATACGACGCCATAGGACCCTACGACATCCCCAACGTCGAAGCCGAGTCGTTCACCGTCTACACGAATAAGCTCTACGCGACGGCTTTTCGAGGCTTCGGTCACATGGAGCTTCACTGGGCCATAGAAAGACAGAGAGACATCATAGCGAAGAAGCTTGGGATGGATCCGATCGAGTTCCGAGCGAAGAATGTTCTTAAGCCCGGTATCTCCGAGACGGGCACGGGAGCGAGGCTACGGGAAGACGCCGCCAACCTTGAGGAGTGTCTGAGAAGAGTCGGAGACGCCTTGGAGTGGGGAAAGAAGCCAGCCAAGCCAAAAGAGCCTTGGAAAGTGAGGGGCAAGGGGCTCGCGGTCCTGATGAAGGGACCGGCTATCCCCCCCAATACTGCATCATCGGCCGTAGTCAGGTTCAACGAAGATGCAAGCATAGAGCTCATGGTGGGGACGAGCGAGATGGGTCAGGGAACTCTGACGTCCCTAACACAGATGGTGGCAGAGCGTCTGAGGGTGCCTATGGAGAAGATCAGAGTCGCCTCTCTCCGTGGTACTGCAAGTACGATGTACACATGGCAGACGGTAGGGAGCAGGGGTCTGTTCATGGATGGAAGAGCCGTGTTGGAAGCTAATAAGGACGCTGAGAGCCAGATCAAACAGATCGCATCACAGGTCCTCCATGTTTCCGAGGAGGATCTCGAGCTTGCCGAAGAAAAGGTTCGAGTAAGAGAGGAGCCTTGGAGAAGCTTGACGCTAGCGGAAGTCGTCATGGGATACATGTATCCCGGCGGAAACTCCATCGGTGGCCCTGTGGTGGGGAGAGGGAGCTACATCGCCACGGGGCTGTCGGTTCTTGACCCTGACACTGGGCAGGGCAACCCCGCGGTCTTCGAGACCTTCGGATGCCAAGGAGCCGAGGTGGAGGTTAACGTCCTCACGGGCCAGGTCGAAATCCTCAAGGCCTTCTCCGCTTTCGACATAGGTCGAGCCATCAACCCCCTACTGGTGGAGGGGCAGGTCTACGGAGGAACTGTCATGGCAAGTAGCATCGCCCTCTTCGAGCAGCTCATCTATCAGGAGGGTGTTCTGCTCAATCCTCACTTCCTAGACTACAAGATAGCTCGCATGTCTGATGCGCCGGAAGACATGGTTTCCATCTCCGTGGAGAACCCCCAGGAGGACGGACCCTACGGAGCAAGGGGTATCGGTGAGCTTACCATGATCGGCATGGCAGCGGCGCTAGGAAACGCTGTGTCGAATGCTTTGAACATAGAGATAAAGGATCTGCCGATGACCCCTGAGAACGTCTGGAAAGCCGTCACACGGCAGAACCCGAAGTTGTTGGAGAGGGCGAAGAGATACCTCAAGGGGGAGTGAGAAGTTGTTTGTAACACTGCCAGAGTTCGAGTATCACCGACCCCAGACGGTCTCAGCAGCTCTGGATCTTCTTGATCAGTATGGCGGAGGTGCCACTGTGATGGCTGGGGGAACTGACCTCTTGGTCGATATGAGGTATCGGATCCGAGTTCCGGAGCATGTCATAGACCTGAAGGGGATCGAGGAGCTAGGGAAGCTGACCTTTCAGCCCGGAGAAGGACTCGTCATAGGTGCCACGGTGACGCTGAACAGGCTCCTTGAGTACGACGCGGTACAGAGCCGGTTCGGAGCTCTTCATGATGCTCTGGAGGACATGTGCGACGATCAGGTGAGAAACAGAGCCACACTGGCGGGGAATCTATGCACGGCCTCGCCGGCCGCAGACTGCGCCCCGCCCCTCCTCGTCTTCGACGCAAAGGTAGAAGTTGCGAGTCCGGCGGGAAGGAGGATGGTCGATCTGCCCGATCTGTTCACGGGCGTCAAGGAGACTTCCCTAGGCACGGATGAAATGGTCACCGCTGTCCACGTCCCCGAACCCCCGCCTGATGTGCAGAGTAGATACTTGAAGGGAAAGCGCTCAAGCGAGGACTGCGCAATAGTGGGGGTGGCGGCTCTAGTAGCCCGTTGGGACGACCCCCGAGACAGAGTCGTGAGATTGGCATACTCATCCGTCGCGCCGACCCCGGTTCGAGTCTATGATGTGGAGAGGATCTTTAGACAGGACAAACCGTGGGGCGATTTGGTGGAGGAGGCTGTTTCAGCCGCTCTCAATCGAGTCTCGCCCATCTCCGATGTCAGAAGTAGCAAGGAGTATCGGGTTCACCTGATTGATGTGTTGACCAGATTGGCCCTCAGGGAGCTTCTGGGAGGTCGAAGATGACGCAGCGAATCGAACTCGTCATCAACGACAGATGTCGAACCGTCGAGGTTGCCTCCAACACCACTCTTCTCGAAATGCTCCGAGATCAACTCAAGTTCAAGAGTGTCAAGCCGGGCTGTTGGAGGGGTGACTGCGGACTCTGCCTCGTCCTCATCGACGGCAGACCGATCAAGTCCTGCCTCGTGTTGGCCCAAGAACTCGATGACAGAGAAGTAGTAACTGTCGAGGGGCTGCTTGACAACGGAAACATAACCAGACTCCACCAGTCCTTCATTGAAAAGGGAGCCCTTCAGTGCGGCTACTGCACACCAGCTTTCTTGCTGGCCTCCGAAGCGCTTCTTCGAAGGAATCCACACCCTACAAGGGAACGGGTCTGTGAATCCATGAACGGCATACTATGCAGGTGCACGGGATACAAGCAGATCGTAGACGCGATCCTCGCGGCGTCCGAGTAGGATCCACACAGACACAGAATAGTTCCCCAGGCACTTCTTCAGCTTCCGGCCTTGCGTCCCCTATAGGAAAAGCCTAGTATGACCATGTGTATGATGCATGACGAGAGCGCGTTCAACAACCATCGCAATAGAGGTTGGGAGCAGGTCCTATGAGGTGGGTGTGGAACCGATGGAGGAGACCCCCGTCTTGTTCGCCTTTTCTCCACGAGAAGCAGAGCCGCCTTCCATGTGGGTTCTCGCCAGTAGAGTGGAGGCCCTAGCCCTCAAGTAGCCGAGGCGCGCGAAGGCCTCTCGGCTCCTACATTGGGACGTTTCTGTGCTTTCGTGGATATCGAAGGGTTTCTGGCTCTCTTTTTCTGACCAGATCTTCCAGGATCCTGATGAGGTACGGCCTTGTCTCTGGGGGTTCTATCACCGCGTTCACGTAGCGAGCTGCCGCCCCCACATAAGGAGTAGCGAAGCCTCTTCTGAAATCCTCAGCCAGCTCCCTCTTCCTTTTCTCCGGGTCTTCTGACTCTTGGATCTCACTCCTGTGCACGATCTCCACGGCCCCCTCTGCTCCCATGACGGCTACGTCGGCCGTCGGCCAAGCCAGGACGAAGTCGGCCCCCAACCCCTTGCTACACATAGCGATGTATCCTCCACCGTATCCCTTGCGTATGATCACCAAGATCTTTGAAACCGTTGCCTCGGAGTAGGCGAAGAGAACCTTGGCCCCGTGTCTGATTATTCCTCCATGCTCCTGTCTCACGCCCGGCAGAAAGCCGGGGATGTCCTCGAACGTTACGATGGGGATGTTGAAGGCGTCACAGAAGCGGATGAATCTGGCGACCTTGTCTGAGGCATCGATGTCAAGGCATCCTGCGTAGACCTTTGGATGATTGGCCACAATTCCCACCGATTTACCCGCCAGTCGGGCGAATCCTACGACTGCGTTTCGGGCGAAGGTCTCCCAGACTTGAAACAGCGACCCCTTGTCAACGATACTCTCGATTACGTCAATCATGTCATATACTTTTCGGGGATTGGTCGGAACGATAGTTTCTAACTTCTTGTCCATTCGATTCGGCGGGTCATCACTTTCTTCGACAGGGGGATCTTCAAGGTTGTTGCTCGGAATGTAGGAAAGCAGTTTCTTCATCAATTGTATGCACTCTTCCTCGCTGTCGGCGGCGAAGTGGCAGACTCCGGTGATGGTGCTGTGTACGTCCGCGCCTCCCAACTCTTCGAATCCCACCTTCTCGGATGTCACCTCGGCCATGACTCGAGGTCCCGTGATGAACATGTGGCTCGTACCTCGGACCATGAAGATGAAGTCCATGAGGGCTGGTGAGTAGACAGCTCCGCCCGCGCACGGACCCATGACCGCCACCAGCTGGGGCACAACACCGGAGGCCATCACATTGCTGTGGAATACCTTTCCCAATCCATGGAGGGAGTCGATCCCCTCCTGAATCCGAGCCCCCCCCGAGTCGTTGAAGCCGATGACCGGGCATCCGATCTTCATGGCGTGTTGGATTGCGTCACAGATCTTCTCGCAGTGAACCAGTCCCGTGGAGCCCCCCATGAAGGTGAAGTCCTGAGAATACACGACAACCTTTCTGCCGTCGAC
>JAUWBL010000124.1 GCA_030601715.1 Candidatus Geothermarchaeota archaeon
CGACGTACGAAGAGTATTCTGAGGCGAACATCAAGGTTCCGACTCCCTGGGCGCCCAAGGTGGCAACGAGCAGGAGGGGCCACACGAAGCTGGTGGAGAAGGGGTACCGTAGGTCGTAGGCGAAGGCGGCAGCGTTGATAGCCAAGTACGAGATGGAGATTCCGAGGGGCAGGGCTCTCCTAGCTCCCAGCGCGGCCACAGAAAGAAAAGAAAGATAGAGGGCGTAGTATCCCAGGTCAAAGGCGGATAGCCAGCCTTGAGAGACGTATCTCTGGGAGAGTGGCCACAGGGTTGAGATCAGGTGTCCCCGAGCTACGATGAAGACTATCGTGGCCGCTGAGCAACCAAAAGCGAGGATGGCCAGCTTCTTGGTATCGACGATCGGGGTTTTTGATGTGGCATCGATGAAGTGCACTACGTAGAGGACCAGTCCAATCGCCAGGAGCCCCCGTCCGAACCAAGCGGTCTCGAAGGATTCCAACGAGGTGAAGAGGATCGAAAAACCTGGCAACAATGCCAGTAGTACAAGAATAGCGTAGTCCTGCGCCTTGTCCAAGTCTACCTGCACGACGTTGCCCCACCTTCTGGCTTGCGGAAAAGAATCACCGCAGCTTCAGTCCCTAGAAGGACAAGGACCACTAAAGGATACATCGAGAACACTTCATCTCCGTACCACAGTGTCAATCGGCTTTCGCCGGGAGGAAGACTGTAGGTCGGAAACATACCTACCGATCCCATGAGAGCATCAGATGCCAACCGTCCATCGTCTGCGATTGAGATCCTTTTGGGACAACAGCGGTACCTCGCGATCAACACAAACTCAGACGGGGCTTCGGCGGAAATCGAGATCTCTTTGGCTGTGGTCTCCACATCTATGCTGACAGCCTCCCGAGGAACCTGTGCGAGATAGTCGATATCAAGACCGCCTGAGTCCCGTCCTACGATGTTTACTTCGATCTTGGAGATCTCGGCCCCCGAGATGGGTCGGAGATCAATCACGAAGTGAAACCATTCCTTCGGCAGATCCTTGGCCTCGAAGAGGTTTCGCAGCTGACCGCGAGTCCACCCGTTGACCCTGAGGTACTCCACCCCCTCTCGGACCCTTAGGCGAAGAAGAAGCGAGCTCTCCGGTTCAACCCGGATAGCCGGAGAGTTGGTCTGTACGGTGAAGGAGAAGGGGCCGACGGACGCAAGCGATGCACGGAGGAAATCGTCATCGACGACCTCCAGTTGAAACCCAGTTACCTCTTCTGAGGCCCAGACAATTAGATCTTCGATTTCCTCGTCTGAATCGAACCGTGCCACATGGAGGGCGTCGAACTCCTCTCCTGGTATGTCGTAGAGCTCCACGAGTTGAGTGGGTTGCCCGGCTTTGAGCACGGAGAGTTGTGTGTACTGATCCGTGTTGTATGTATACAGCTCCTCGTCGAAATGGTCCCCAGCGAACCAGTGAAGGGTCTTGGGATCCTTGTTGGCTACCACGTACCCGATCCCGAAGCTGTACACTTCACGGGAGGCCTGGTCCAACACGCTCCTCGAGAGAGAATCCACGTTCCAAGTAACGACCTCGTTCCCCAATCCGAGGAGTTCGGAGGCGATCCAAGGAGGTGTGTTGAGCAACAGGACTCTCTCGTCTTGGATCTCCGCAAGAAGTCGAACCGCGTTAGGGTTGGCATAGGCAGTCTCTGAAGGGTCGAGCCCTTGGTGGATGAGGAACGCGGACGAGACCAGTGTTGAGAGTAGGAAAACGCCGACCGGAAAGAGGTTCCGCCAGCCCGTTCTAACAAGAGCCGAGTGCAAGGGTGGGATGAGGAAGAGGCTGGCTAGGAGAAGCGGAAAGGCCGAGAGGGTTAGAGAAAAGGCAAACAGGCAGTACGCAACCGTTGCCAGCTCGGGACCACCCATGCCATAAAACCCCTTCCTCCATGCGATGCCAGCGAAAACCAGCAGGAGGAGGGCTATGGGCATCGACCAGACGTAACCGTCACCAGCAATTGCTGCAGCGATCTCCAAGGCCATGTACCGGACTGCCAGCGGGGAAACCGCCAGCGAGAGAAGGAAGGGGGCCGTCTCCCTCCAACCCCTTCTCCTCTTCCAACACAGTGCCCCAAAGTACAGGATCGAAGCAAGGAAGAGCTGGGTGTGGATCAGACCAAACAGAGGAAGAAGTACGGCCACCCAGGAGAAACGATCCCTTGCCATGGTTGAACCACTTCGCGAACACATCCACGCCACGACAAACAGGTCGAGGGCCAGAACCGACAAGAAATCTCCCATGATGAAGGCATACAGTCCGCCAGGGGCGGCCGCGAAGAGGAATGCCGGGTTGACTCGTGTTCCATCACCCCTCTCATAGAACTTCAACAGCAACGGCGGAGCCGCCAGATGGGCAAGAAGCCATACGACTCGCAGGACAAGCTCTGAATCAGTTAGGGAGGCTAGGGCAGGGATGAGGGGGGGTGTAGTTATCGCTGTTCCCAGTTCCCGTTTCAGATCCCACGTGGGAAGGCCCGTCGCGTGCCATCCTCGGAAGGCCAGTGTGTCTGCATAGGCGGTTGAGCTGGATGGCTGGAAGAAGGGTTCCCCTGTGACGACGAAGGTGAGAACCGGCACCAGAAAGGCCAGCTCTAGGAGTATGAGAGTCTTTCCTCTCTTTCTTGTGAGTTCGCCCCAGCTCAACGGTCCCTTCAATGAACGTCCTCCGAAGGTCTATCCCCTCTGAATGGCTCTAGAGTTTTTATCGGGAGCAGAGTCATACCTCTCCTGGGTTGATTCTGGTGAAGAATCAGATCAAGATATTCTCTATGGCAATTTCTATCCTCTTGTTCCTTTCCGTCATGGCTTTTGGAGCACCAGCCAGTGCCCAGGAAGGTCCCGCTCTTCCAACCCTATACATGACCGTCAAGCCCGACAGCAGGATCGAACCGGGCTCCGACATCACCATTCTCTTATGGACGGATCCCGTGAAGACGCAGGCGAGCGAGACGGCCCAACTCACCATATGGAAGGAGCTTCCAGAAGAGGACGGTCCAGGTTTTCCACCTTCTGGCTGGAGTGGGTTGGGGGGTTGGGCCACCAAGCCAGTGACCCTGGGTGCGGAGGGACAGCACGCTGAGATCATCGAGGGAGGACTCTCTCGAGGCGTATACTCGTTCTCGGCGGTTCTGAGTACAACCGCATCCCCGGAGGAGGCAAGCATCACCATCTTCAAATCTGTCCATGTGGGGGCGCCTCTGTTGCAGGTCGATCTTTATCTCTACCCGGATAGTGGGTACGAATCCCTCTCGGACTGGAACAGGTATGTGCTGGGGGACATCGTGGCCTACTCCGTCTTTGCCGATCAGAGCGCGCCCGACTTCCAGAACTTTGGGGGCAACATTGTGGTGGAAGTCACGAACGATGCAGGGACCCAGACCTACTACACCAAGACTCATCCTATCGTGCCGGGTAACACCGAGGTCTTCGACTCCTTCTCAACGGATGGCTGGGACGAGCTTCCAGGGGGATATGTCTTCACCGGAGAGGTTCAGGCAGACGACGGAAGAACAGCGACGGGCGAACAGGAGTTCTATTTGGCAAATGTCGTGTTGACTGACATTGGCGTCTCCTGGCCCAACCCCGAGGTAAGGGGCGAAGTGTTCGAAGCCTGGGCTGCAACGTTCACCGCCGACGAAGTGACGTTTGACATCAACGACGGTGTGGCTGGCGCACAGGTCGTATCCCAGACGGTTCCCGTAACGGGTGGAGAGGCCAGCGTCCTGTTTGACAGCTCAACATTCCAGGTTTCGGTCGACGGGTACATTGAGGTGGAAGCCACCGCCAAGGTGACGCTGAATCCGGATTACACCGACAGTTCGACCGAACAGTTTCCGGACTTCATCGTGGAGGTGCAACCTTCAGACTTGGGGCTAATCGATCCGGGGGACGAGCTTCAGATACACGTGTGGACGAGGCAAGCCCAGCCCGACGCGGTTGGATCGCTCACGATAGGAATATGGGGTGAGACGCCCGTCGTGGATACGTCCCTTGCCCTCGATCCCGTAGGTGAAACCACCGTGGTCATCCCGGGCACAGAGACGGGCACATGGCAGAGCGGGTTCTACTTGATAGATGCCACCATCAACGGTGAGCTGAGCAGCCAGATGGGATATGCCTCCCTTCTCGTCGGCACCCCGATGCCTCTAACTCTTGAAGCGACGTCCAAGGATGCCTACTCTGGGTACGACCCCTTGGTCTTGACGCTAGATCTGACCCCCTCCCA
>JAUWBL010000046.1 GCA_030601715.1 Candidatus Geothermarchaeota archaeon
ATGTTCACGACTACCGGAGGAATAATGTACCCTATTTCTGGGTCGTGGATCAAGTCTTGGAAATGAGGATAGGAGAGATAGAAAAGGTTCTGCCCGGCGGAGACGTTTAGGGTGGCCGGCCTTCCATCCACGATGAGGGAGCCTCCCCAGCTGAAGTAGGGCATTACCCCCGCCACCTCCGTGAACCGAACTATTCTCTTCTCCAAGTCTAGTTGGAACCGCGGTTCAAGCTGGATCGCCAGAGCAAGATTCGGAGCAGGGCATGGCAGAGCTCTAGATGACACTAACGGTGGAAAGGAAAAAGGGGGAATACTCATCTCATTCAGACCCATGGGCATCCGCGGCATCTGGAGAGAGGTCATCACCGCCATTGAGCAGTCAAAGGAACACTACGACCGGGTCAACAGATACCTCTCATTCGGCCTAGACAGGGTAGCCCGAACCTACGCGGCTCGGAGAGCACGGATCCACGTACACAGCTGGATCCTCGACCTCGGCATCGGCCCCGGCACCATGGTCGAAACCCTCCTCACCAACACAAGGAACCCACGACTGGTCGGCCTAGACTACTCCGCACCCCTCCTAAGAAAGGCGAAGAGAAGATTCCACGGCCGCGGACACCTCCACCTCGTGAGAGGAGCCTTCGAGACGCTGCCCTTCAAGGACCACCTCTTCGACGCCGTCTTCATGGCCTACGCCCTCAGGGACGCACTAGACATGGCCGAAACCCTCAACCAGGTGAAGAGAGTGTGCAAGGAGAAGAATGGGCGGCTGGCGGTCGTGGATGTCGGTAAGCCCGGGAATCCCGTGAAGAGGCTCCTCACCTCGGCCTACCTGCTCTTCGCCATGCCCCTCATCGCCAAGATACTGACCGTCAGGAAGTTTGTGGGAAACCCTTGGAGGATGATAATCCCCACCTATCAGGCCCTGCCCACCAACGAAAAGATAGCCCGGATGCTCTCAAGACGCTTCGAGCACTTGGAGAGCAGGAGCTACCTGTTTGGAGGCATCGTCGTCTTTCTGGCCAGAGATCCTCTCTAGCCCCCATCTCTGAGCAGACAAATCTTCAAAAGACCACCTCCATAATGGACGGTGGAAGGGCGAAAACCGCTGAAAGATGACTATTTTCATCAAGATCACCCGACCAATGGTTAACGCCACCTTCGTGGAGAGACTCAACCGATTCTTGACCGTGGTCGAAATCGAGGGAAGGCGTGTGCCTTGTTTCCTGCCCAATCCGGGGCGGTTACAGGAGATCCTCTACTCTGGCGTGAAGGTCATCCTCAGCAGAGTGGAGAGGCCGGCCAGGAAAACCAACTACGACCTGATAGGCGTGAGGCACTTGGGTCAGACGATTTCCGTGGATTCGAGGATCCCCAACAGGCTGGTCCTCGAAGCCCTCAAGAAACAGAGCATACCGGAGTTCTCCCAATACACAGCCATAAAGCCAGAGTACACCTACGGGGAATCGAGGATCGACTTCCGCCTCTCCAACTCCGACGTCTGCTTCCTCGAGGTCAAGTCCTGCACCCTAGTGGAAGACGGCCTAGCCCTCTTCCCAGACGCCCCAACCCAGAGGGGCAGAAGACACATCGCCGAACTCATGAAGGCAAAAAGAAGTGGCAACAGAGCCTGCATCCTATTTCTAATCCAGAGAACCGACGCCATGGCCTTCGCACCAAACGACCGCACCGACCCAGCCTTCGGGCATACTTTCCGGGAGGCGCTCAAGTGCGGCGTGGAGGCCTATGCCTGCTCATCTGCCTTCGTGGGAGACAGGATCGAGCTACGAGGAAAGCTACCTGTTAAGCACGCTCCGTAAACCTCTCTAATTCCCTGTCTCTACACCAGAGCAATCAGAAACATCTCGGCGGCTCCACCTACAAGTCTCGTACGCGCTTTGAGCAAAGGGTATTAACGGTCGTTTGGTCCAGATTATAGTGTGTTCTGATTTGGTCTTGGATCATTCAGCCCTGGAAAGCTACGACAGGGTCTTCGACCTCCTAGAGGAACATCATAGATGGTTCCGAGAGAGCCTCCCCCTCATCGCCAGCGAGAACGTGTCGAGCCCAGCCGTCAGAGAAGCGGTCGCTTCGGACCTAGGGCACAGGTACGCGGAGGGCTGGGTGGGAGAGAGGGTCTACGCCGGCAACGTATACGTAGACCAGATCGAGCAACTCTGCATAGACCTCATGAAAAGCTTGTTCGACGCCGAATTCGTCGATGTCAGGCCCATCTCCGGGGTCACCGCGAACCTAGCCGTCTACACGGCGTTCTCCGACCCCGGCGACACCCTCATGTGCCTCTCGATCCCCACGGGAGGACACATATCCATGGCAAAGAAGAGGCTCGGCGGAACGGCCGGAGCCGTCCACGGCCTCAAGGTGGAGTACTTCCCATTCGACGAGGAAGAGATGAACATCGATGTGGACGAAGCCAAGAAGAAGATCTCGCAACTATCGAAGGACGGAAAGGCACCTAAGATAGGAATGTTCGGCGCGTCGGTCTTTCTGAGACCCCACCCCGTCAAGGAACTCGCAGAGACCATCAAGAGCGTCGGCGGAACGGTCGTGTACGACGCAGCCCATGTCGCCGGCCTGATAGCCGGAGGCGTATTCGGGGATCCCCTGAGGGACGGGGCGGATGCGGTGACCCTCAGCACCCACAAGACCCTGTTCGGGCCCCAGCGAGGAGCCATCCTGTCGTGGGAGAAGCACGCGGAGCAGATCAAGAGGGGCGTGTTCCCAGGAGTCACCTCGAACCACCACCTCCACACCCTCGCAGGCCTCGCCGTGGCGGCGACGGAGATGTTAGCCTTTGGCGAGCAGTATGTGACCCACGTGGTAAGGAACGCCAAGGCCCTGGCTTCAGGCCTACACGACGAAGGAGTGGATGTCCTAGGCGAGGCTTTCGGCTTCACCGAGTCCCACACGGTAATCGCGGACGTAACCAAGTACGGCCTGGGAGGCGACTTGGAGAAGAAGCTCGAACAGGCCAACATCATCCTAAACCGGAACCTCCTGCCCTACGACCTCAGGCACGACAGACACTTCACCAACCCCGGCGGGATCCGCCTAGGGTCCCTAGAGGTTACCCGTCTAGGCATGAAGGAAGACGACATGAAGGAGATAGCGCGGCTGATAGGAAGGGTCATCGTGAAGGGCGAGAACCCAGCGAAGGTCAGGGAGGACGTGAAGGAGTTTCGCAGCGACTTCCAAAAGATCCACTACTGCTTCGACACCGCTAAGCTGGCCCACGAGTTCCTCCGATTCGAGTGAAGGACGAAGAACAGACTATCATAAAGGAGTTTCGAACATTGCGAAGAAATTCATAGTTTCACAGCGTGCCACGTTCCACAGTTTCTCCCGGGCTTACGGCAAAACCGGGATCCCTACGGTAGCCCGAAACAGCTGCTACAAACTGCTTCCAAACCTACGAGCTAGGAGCCTCTGAATGAACTCCCCCTACCGGAAATTTTTTTTCCTCATCACACACAGGGGGAACGAAAAACGCACTAACAATCCGGAACCGACCCTCCGCCACAGATCGCGGCTATCATGAGAGCATAGATCTTGGCAAAGTCCACCAGCTCTTGGACCCTAACCTTCTCGTCAGCACCATGGGCGTTGCTCAACGCATGGTCTCCTGGGCCGAACCCGCATATGGTTGGAACTCCAGCGTCATGGATGAGGTAGCTTGAGTCGTTGCTGCCCCAACCTCCCCTCAACGGAGGCTCGTACCCCACAACCCTCTCAGCAGCCTTCCTAGCCACCTCCACGGCTTGGTGGTCCACGGAGATCTCCGCTGGCTCGCTTGAGGCCGCGATCTCGGCCTTAGCGGCGAAGGAGGGATCCTCCGCTCCTAGCCTCTCTATCACCCCCTCAACCTCTCGCAGAATCATCTGTGCTGAGACTCCTGGGATGGTTCTGGCGTCGACCTCCGCGGTGCACAACTCCGGGATGATGTTGGTCTTCACTCCTCCCCTGATCACCGTTCCCGGGGAGAGGGTCGGGTCCGGAAGATACCTGTGGTGTCCCAGATCGAGCCTGAGATCCCGCAGAGCCAAGAGCAACTTTGACATGGAGAGAACCGCGTTCACCCCCATGGCCGGATGGCTCGCATGAGCCGCCTTCCCCATGGTCTGCAACCGTATCCAACAGACGCCGCGAACAGACGGCCTCAAGGCTATCACCCCGTCGAACACAGACCCCTCAGCCACCACCCCCATGTCGGCGCGGATCATGCCCTTACGAGCGAGATACCGAGTTCCAAACCTGCCCCCTACCTCTTCGTCCGCCACCCCATGGAACGCGACGCTTCCCTCAAGCTCAAGGTCGGAGTTTACGACGGCCTCAATGGCAGTCACGATGGAGGCCAAGGCACCCTTCATATCGGAGGAGCCGCGACCGTAGAGCCAACCCTCCTTAACGTCAGCGGAGAAAGGATCCACAGACCAGAGAGCGACGTCACCCTCGGGAACCACATCGGTGTGACCGTTGAAAAGAAGGGTTGGCCCTCCGCCCCGTCCCTTCAACTCCCCAAGAACGTTGACCCTGCCCTTCCTAGGCTCCACCAGCCTCGCCTCCATGCCCAAGGCTTCGACCTTGGATCTCAACACCTCAGCCGCTTCGGAGACGTCCCCTGGGGGGTTAACGCTAGGGATTCTCACGAGGTCGCGGGTGAACTCGACCAGACCCGTCCTCAACCGATCCACCTCGTCCATGACCCTCTGCAACGCCACCTCACAACCCCTCGAAAGGCTTGAACAACAAACACAAGTCTGTGCCGAACTGATATAATCCGACCAACAGAGAACATGTCTGATACCTAACCTCCCAAGTTGAGATCCGATGGAGACGGCAATCCAGACCTTCGGCCTTACCAAGGTGTTTCAAGGCTACTCCGAGACGCGCAAGGGTCCACTCGGCTGGGTTAGGAACAAGGTGAGACCCGACCGCAAGAGCATACTAGCCGTCGACCACGTCGACATATCCATCGAGAGGGGCGAGATCTTCGGTCTCCTCGGCCCCAACGGCGCCGGGAAAACCACCCTAGTCAAAATGCTCTGCACCCTGCTGGTGCCCACGGAGGGAACGGCCCGCGTCAACGGATGGGACATCCATGAACACCCAGGGAAAGTCAGGCGGTCGGTAGGAGTTGTCCTAGGAGGTGAGAGAGCCCTCTACTGGCGCCTCACCGGAAGGGAGAACCTCTGGTACTTCTCCCAGCTCTACAACATAAAGACGCAACAGGCCCTGCAGAAGATTCAAGCTGTGCTCCGCCTCGTAGAGTTAACGGACAGAGCCGACGACAGGGTCGAGAACTACAGCAAAGGGATGAAGCAGAAGCTACACGTCGCCAGAGCCCTACTCCACGACCCCGAGGTGCTACTTCTCGACGAGCCTACCATCGGCCTCGACCCCAAGGCGGCGAAGGATGTGAGAAGCTTCGTCACGAGGCTCGCCGAAGAGGAAAGAAAGACGATACTCCTGACCACGCACTACATGTTCGAGGCGGACGAACTCTCCCGCCGAGTAGCCATCATAGACAGAGGTCGCATCATAACGCAAGGGCCGCCCAGCGAGTTGAAGACATCTCTGAGGCGGAAGGAGATCCTGAAGCTGAGCATCAGATCCTTCAATGAGGAAACCGGAGAGAAGCTGGCGTCAGCACCCCACGTTCACAAGGTGATTCAGACGGCGTCGAATCCATCCACGGGCAGCGTTGACCTCAAGATATTGGTCGATGATGGTGAGGAGGCACTTCCCAGAATCATATCGGAGATCGTGATCGGAGGCGGAGAGATCTTGTCTCTGCGGTCCGAGACCCCCTCTCTAGAAGACGTGTTCATCGAGCTGACGGGTAAGACAATAAAGGAAGCCGGCCTCCCTCCCCGAGCGGCATGAACCGGAGGTGAGAATTGACGAGCTTGGCGGCCCAGTGGAGAACCTTCAGGGCGGCCATCTTCAAGAACGTCCGGATAAGCCTCACGTACAGGCCTTGGCTCATCAACAGCCTGGTGAGCCCCGTCGTATGGATAGCCATATCCATCTTCACCTACGTGGGGATCGCCTCTCCCGCGGCCATCGAGGAGGGGTTCAGAGAGCTGACGGGTTCGCCCGCCTTCACGGGGTTCCTCGTTCTGGGTCAAACGATCTACAGCTTCTTCACAGCGATGAACTGGAGGGGTGGCATGGCCTTGGAGCGGGAGAGGTTCTACGGGACCTTCGAGATGATCCTCCTCTCCCCAGCCAGCAGGGTGGTCATGGTGCTAGGAGAAGCGGTCTGGGGCATCATAGACTCAGGGTGGGTCATATTCCTCACCACCGTGATAGCCTCCATCCTTTTCGGTCTCTCCTTCAACGTGACGGATCCCCTCGCAGTAGTGGTAGGACTAGCCCTCACATTCCTAGCGATGATATCGCTAGGCCTCTTCTTCTCCGGCTTTTACGTCCTCTCGCGGTCAGCCGGACCCATAGCCCACGCCGTCCAATCCCCGATACGCTTCGTCAGCGGCGTCAGCTTCCCTATCTCTGCCCTGCCGGTCTACCTCCAGTTCGTCAGCTACGCCCTCCCGGTCACCTTCGGTCTGAACGTCGTGCGATCCTCCCTCCTAGGAGGAGGCACCACCTTAGGGCTGTCTCAAGAATTGATTGCGTTAGTCGCCTTCACGATTCTGTTCTTCATCCTAGGCGTCTGGATGATCAGAAAGATGGAGCAGGTGGCGAAATCCCGGGGAACTCTCCACACATTCTAGAGGGTTAGACATGCAGGTCGGCAAAGAGTACAGAACCTTCAGAGCTACGTTCGTGTCAACGATGAAGTCTGTGATCCGATACTACACGCCCACGGGCTTCATAGCCAGCTACCTGCTACTCCCCATCACCATGATAGGCACCGCGTGGGTGGTGAGCCGGATCGTCTCTCCTACGGGAACCCCTGACTTCTTCGTGCAGATCACGGGGTACAGTGATTATCTCACGTTTGTCATAGTGGGCTACGCCTTCAATGGCCTAATGTTCTCCTCAGTGAGCCGGGGGGGCGACGCTGTCTACAGGGAACAGGTGGAGGGCACCCTTGAGATGATAATGCTGACCCCCTCTAGCAGGTTCACTTGGATCCTCTCCAAGACCTCTGCCTCTATCTTAGACACGCTGTTCAGCCTAATCGCGATTCTCCTGTTAGGCGAGATAATCTTCGGCCTTGAGTTCCAAGGAGGCTTCAATGCGGTGGTTGCAGTAGCCGGAACTCTGCTAACCGTGGTGGCGCTGGAGGGTGTGAGCTTGGTCTTCGTCGGCATCGGTCTTGTTCTGAAGCAGCCGCACGTCATAGCGGTGTTGCTACAGCCCTTCGTCATCTTCCTGAGTGGGATGATGTTCCCGGTGGAGAGCCTCCCCCAGTGGATCCAGCCCATCAGCGGGGCCATACCCCTCACCTACGGCCTAAACATAGTCAGAAGAAGCCTGCTCCTAGGGTGGGATCTCGAGATGCTGGCGGGTGATTTCCTAGCACTCGGCTTGTTCGCGGTAGTGCTTATTCCGATGGGCTACTACTTCTACAGAGCGCTCGAGAAGAGAGCCATGGAAACGGGAGCGATTAGGACGTTCTGAGTCTAGAGATCCCTCGACGGTCTACGTGCTAACGTTTTGGATTGGCCCGCGGTGATACGAGTAGCTTAATGCATGTGGGATCAAAATAGAGGTGAAAGAAATGGAGAAGAGAGCAGACCTGAGAGAGAAGCTGAGGGACCTGAGGGA
>JAUWBL010000117.1 GCA_030601715.1 Candidatus Geothermarchaeota archaeon
GGGGACAAGCCCCTACTCGTCCATCTCTTGGAGCTTCTCGGATCGTCTGGCATACGGGACGTAGTCATCTCGTTGAACGCCACCCAGACAAAGGCCCAGGAATATCTGGGAGACGGTCGACGCTGGGGGGTCTCCCTGCGATACGTCTACGAGGAGACCAAGAGCAACGCCGACAAGCTGGGATCCGTGGGCGCCATTGGCTACGTCACAGACAGGGTGGGAGTCGAGGATGTTCAGCTCGTCGTGGCTGGAGACAACTTCGTGAGGCAGATTGACTTCCAGGAGATGGTTGGCTTCCACAAGAAGAGGGGAGCCACGGTCACGATGGCGCTCTACGAGCTCGAAGAGCCACATCTGATAGAGCACTACAGCGCTGCTCTTCTCAACGAGAGAGGAAGTATCATCAGGTTTCAGGAGAAGCCACGCATGGAGGAGGCCGTCTCCAACCTGGCGGGGACGGGCTTCTACCTCATCCAGGATAGCTTTCTCGAAAGGAGCCTTCCCGACTATCTAGAGGCGTGCAGGCGTGAGGGAGTCAGGCCCGACAGGATCGGGGATCTCTGGGAACGCTTCGTTGACGAGGTGCCCATCTACGGCTACGTCTTTCGAGGGACCTGGTTGGACATCGGGAACCTGGAGATGTACCTCCGAGCCAACGAGGCGGTCCTCGAATCAGCCATGGAGAAAGTTGATTCGCCGGTGCCGAGTTCGGTCGAACTAAGGGGCAAGGGGGTTAGGATCGGGGCAGACGTGGAGCTGGGTCGGGACGTCGTGGTCTCGGGGCCTGTCCTAATCGAGGAGGGGTGTCGCGTTGCCGAAGGCTCGAGGGTGGGGCCTCATGTGCGTTTGGGCAGAGGCTCTGAGGTGGGTGAGGACACGGAGCTGAGAGACAGCGTGATCTTTGAGCGGGTTCGGATAGGTGGCGGATCCAGGATTGAGGGATCAGCCATCGATGGGAGATGCCGTCTGGGGGAGGACTGCGTTGTCGAGGGCTACAGCATCCTAGGCTTCGACGCGGTGTTGGGGGATGGCGTGATGGTGACTCCTGGTTCTAGGGTCTGGCCCTTTGCCACCATAGGGAAGGGTGCTTCGGTGTCGGGAGACGGTGTTGCGTCTCTCTCCCGCGACCTCGAGGAGCGGCTCTCGGCCAGCCGGTTCTGGGAGAACTAGACACTCGTCCGACTCCCAAGACTCGGTTGGTCTTTTCATCGATTGGAGACACTTCCGCCGTGTTGCGCGTCTGAATGCCTCTCGCTGGCCACCGCTTCATCGGGCAGATGCCCTTCTCCCCTTCTTCTTGCGTCGGGCACGGGATCCCATGGGACGGCTCTTCCCGCAGATTCGTTGGGACTTAAGTGGTCAAATTAGTAAACAAAGTTTAGTGATCTGAGTGCTAGCCCCGAGAATGAGGATCATGTGCTCCCTAGGCGCAGGTTCCGTCAGACACAAGAGCTTCAAGGCCCTTGCTCTCACCACGGGACTCAGCAACACGTGGATCTCCAAGATCCTGAAGGAGATGATAAAGGAGGGGCTGGTCGCTCACGAGGGGAGGTTCTACACGCTTACCCAGGAGGGCGAGAAAACTTTCAATGAGACAGCGAACTACGCATATCCTATCTTCCTCCTAGAAAAAGTCTCGCTGTTCGCGGAGGCCGTGGCGAGGGACCCAGATGTCCAGGGCATGATCCTCTTCGGTAGCCTGCCCCGAGGAGAGGCCAAGGCTGGGAGCGACGCGGATCTGTTTGTCGTGGTCAAAGATGGACGGTATAGGGCGAAGCTCGAAGAGGAAATCAGAGAAAGCGGTCGAGATTTCGAGGTTTTCGGGGAGCTCCTCGTAGTAGAGAGAAGCTCCCTCATCAAACAGCTGGAGAGGAACGCCCCTCTCCTGCTTGGGATCCTACGTGGATACAAGATTCTCTTCGACTCAGAACGGAAGCTGGCAGACGCCATCGGAGGGATGGAGAAGAGAGCTCTGGGGGATTACGAGTACGTTGAGGAGGGCAGGGTATGGGTGAAGAGGTGAGAGACGCGCTCCTAGGGTCAGCATCCAGCGCCCTAGAGAACTCCGAGCTGTGCTTTCGTGAGGAACGATACGATGCGACCCTTAGAGAGGCCATCCTCGCCATAGAGAACGCGGCCAACGCCTTCATCACCTCCCTAGGCGGAGCCTACGTCTCCAGCCACTACGAGTACAGGAGCGCGATGAGGGTTGTGGTTCAAAGGAGATGGAGAGATGTGTTGAGGAGGTCGGCGTTCGAGAAGATGCTTAAGATAGCGGACCTGACGAGCTCCTCGGTAAACTACAGGTATCCTATCTCCGTCTCTGGGGGTGAGATCAGCGTCAGAAAGGCGCCGACGAGAGAGGAGGCCAAGAAGTTCCTGGAGGCAGCTCGATACTTCCTCAAGAAAACAACCAGCTACATCGACGAGTACGGACGGCGCCGGGCAGACGACGTCTTCTAAGATCGAAGTATGAAGGAGATGTCAAGGAGAACTCTTAGCGTTGCTTACCTGCTCGTTGAGGCTTATTGCTTCGATTTGCTCGGGGCTCGACTCATCTCTTCGACCACGCGAGGGATCTCGGTGAGGTGTTTCACCCTGGCATCTGCTTCCGTCACACCCGGAGTCACTGGAGTCGTGAGCCAAATCGTCTTCATGCCAACCTTTTTGGCTCCCAACACGTCCGCGTGGAGGTCGTCTCCGACGAAGACGGTTTCCGCCGCTGGGATGCCTATCTGGGTTAGCGCATGGTTGAAGGGGAGGGGGTCGGGCTTTCTGCGTCCCAGGTCTCTGGAGAGGACAACCGTCTGAAAGTGGTGGGAGAGCTTCAGTTTTTCCAGCACGATGAGCGGGATTCGGCTGATGACGTTGGAGACGATGCCTAGGCAATAATCGGATCTAAGGGCTTCGAGGATCTGTGTTGACCCGTCCATGGGTGCCCAGCTGTAGCATGAGTAGTACAATCGGTGGAGCGTGTCCAGCAGCTCGTCGCCTGGTCGCAGGCCCACGCGCCTTAGGATCTCGGAGTGTATCTCCTCGAAGGTCATTTCGCGGTTGGACTGTTGGAGGCGTCGCAGTTTCCCTATCACTTCGGCTGTGGCGCGGTCGTGGTCCTGCTTTCGGATGGTCAGGCCTCGATGCCGCAGAAGCTGTAGGGTTTTTCTACGGAATCTTCCGATGTCGATTCGGCCGGTGACGAGGGTGCCTCCGAAATCGAACAGCACTGCTCTGATCGACAATCGCCTTCACGTGGATCATACACGGTGTTGTGTCTTTTGATTTGTATGGTGGGAGCACCCTTCGCAGATCTTGTGATGATGACGCGTCTGGCGGTGGCGCAGAGAGTAGGCGAAGCGTCTTGGTGGCGTGTGTAGATGGAGGTCCCACCCTACGTAGAGACGATAACTCTTCCCTATCCTTACATCCCCGAAGGGGTCAAGGCCTACCTCATCGACGATGACAGGCCGACGCTCATAGACACGGGTGGTGGAGGCGCCGAGTCGCTCAGGATCCTCGGCCAAGCCTTGGCCGAACACGGATCGAAGGTGGAGGACGTTGAGGTTGTGTTGAACACCCACGCTCATCCAGACCACTTCGGAGGAGACTTCTACGTTAAGCAGGCCTCGGGAGCCCGTGTTCTCATCCACTCCTTGGAGGCACCTGTCCTTAGGGACCCCGGATCGATGTTGGAGAGGTGGAGGAGGGCCTACTCGGAGGCTGGCCTCCAGTTTGCGCCGAGGGGATATCTTGATGTTCTTGGTTCTATGAGAGCCGTCGAGCCGGATCGCATTCTTTCGGACGGGGACCGCGTCGAGCTCGGCTCGGTTGAGCTGAGGGTGATCCACACCCCAGGGCATTCCCCTGGTCATCTGTGTTTCTTCGACGAAGACGCCGGCGTGCTTTTCTCGGGGGATCAGGTGATTGGCTCGGGCTCCGTGTACATTGGGGGTCCTGACGGTGATCTCCCCCTCTACTTGGAGTCTCTGGAGAGGCTTCTGGAGATGAAGATAGAGCTGGTGTTGCCCGCTCACGGACCGCCGGTGGGGGATCCCCGGAGGAGGATCCGAGAGATGCTGAGACATGAGGAGGAGCGGGAGGAGCGGATCCTGAGGATCCTGGACGAGGGACCCAGGGATCTGCACTACGTGGCGGAGGCCGTGTATGCCGGAGAGTCAGAGGTGCTGCCTATCCTTGGAAAGATGGCGACGCTTGAGAGGTTGAGGAAGCTTGTTCAAGAGGGGAAGGCTGAGTCGGCGACGCACAACGGAGGGACCACGTTCTCCCTAGTGTGACCCTGGATGATGTATCAACGCCTCTGCCTCTACTGCGACGGGGCTTCGAGGGGGAATCCAGGCCCTTCGGGCATCGGGGTTTTGATCGTCGACTCGGAGGGGAGGACGGTGGAGAGGCTGGGGGAGTTCGTTGGGAGGCGGACCAACAACCAGGCGGAGTATGAGGCCCTGATCAGAGGTCTGGAGCACTCTTCGAGGCTCACGGATCGTGAGGTCAGCTGTTT
>JAUWBL010000041.1 GCA_030601715.1 Candidatus Geothermarchaeota archaeon
CCGGTATGAACAGCGAAAAGACCACGGTGGAGGCGAAGACTACCCCTGTGAACACGGCAGAAAGGGAGACGAGCAAGCTCAGATTCTGCCTAGCTCTGGTTTGCAGTTTTCCAGGGATACCCATTCCCTTTCTCCTCCCGGTGACGCGTTCTACCAGTCCTTGAGACATATGAAAGCTTTAACCTATAGCTCTGCGTTTTCAAGATGTTTCCTGAGCTTGTCTGAGCTGTTAGAGAAGTTGGAAGCCGATTCCCTGGAGTGTCGATAGAGAGGGAAATGTTCAGGCTGGAGGATCTTCCGGAGATCGACTCTGAGCTAGCCGAGAGGTTGAAGAGTGCTGGGCTGAATCATCCCCTTCTTCTGGCGGTCGCCACGGCGGAACATCTCGAGGGATGCGGGCTGGGGAGGGCGGAAGCTATCGAACTCATGGGGAAGACGCGTGAGAAACTGGATATTAGATTCCAAACTCTGAGGGAGTTCGCCGACCGCATATACCAAGTGTCCAGAATCTCAACGGGGTCGAGATATCTCGACGACTTGATGGAGAGAGGGGTTGAAACCATGAAGGTGACAGAGTTTTTCGGTCCGGCTGCCTCAGGCAAGACACAACTAAGCCAACAATTGGCTGTCAACGTCCAGCTTTCCGAGGGTGAGGGAGGACTGGGATCTGAAGCCGTCTACATCGACACGGAGAGAGGCTTCAGCCCACGGAGGATAGAGGAGATGGCGAGGGCCAAGGACCTGAGGCCAAGGGAGGTCCTACGGAAGATATTCTATGCGCGCGCGGACACGGTCGAGGGGCTCTTCGAAATGGTTCGGAAGGCGGAGAAGTTTCTTCAAGATAAGTCGGCGAGGATCGTGATCGTGGACAACCTTGCCGGGCCGTTCAGCGCCCAATTCGACAGGTTCAGGGTTCATGAGAAGCAGGTGTTGACGCAGAAACTCCTCTTCAGACTGTTGACGTACGGGGAGGTGTACAACGCTGCCGTGGTCTTCACCAACAGGGTGTATTCTATTCCCGACGCTATCGCGGCGGAAAGCCTCCACCCGTTTGGAGGGATGGTGGTCGACCGCTCGGTGCATAAGAAGATCATGTTGAGGAACCAGAGGCAACACCGATACTTGGCTCGTGACTTTCGATCCGACAGGGAAACCCTCTTCAGGATCGACGAGGGGGGGGTCTCCGACCTTTGATCCTAGAGAGGTTTCCCCGAAATCCGAGGAAGCTCAAGCAGCTCTTCCACCAAATCCTCTCCAACGAGATCACCATGAAGAGTGGCCTGGAGAGGGCGAAGCAGAGGTTCGTCGGGCCCTGGAACAAAGGATACGTCACCGGCATGCGGGGCATTCTGAGGAAGCAGAAAGATCGAGCGGAGACCCTCAAGTTAGGCAAATGGTCAAGTATGGAGGATCTGCTGTTCTTCTCGAAAAGATTCAGGGACCTAGCCAGGGACCGAATGATGGGAGACTCCGACAGAGGATACTTTGCTTCATGGGCCGACTACGTCGATTTCCTTTCACAGCCCCACAGCTCAGATGAAGAGAAGGTTTGACAACAGGAGCCAAGTGAAGAGGAAGAGGATCACGTAGGTGCCTACCCCCTGGAACATCAGGGTGTTCGGCGTGATCTTCGCCGCGGGATCTACCTCGATTCTGAGGACACGTTTTGTGAAGTAGTACGAGGCCAGGTAGAAGAGTATCGCGATCATGACTCCCGTCTCTCCGTCACCGGACAGGGCGAACGCAAAGGAGGCGACTGCGGCGGCAACAACCGCGGTCCCAGCTCGTGTCCAGTAGATCCTGTCTTTGGTTTCCATTCAGAAGATCACCGGTTGCTCCTCACCAGCCCGCAGGCTCGTATTCACCTAATACATCTAGCTCGGAGGCTGCATTATTATCTACTGCGGACTGGTCGTGGCCCTACTGTCTGAAAAACGAAAAATAGGGGGAGCTGACTCTCGGCTTCCTTCAAAGTGGCGGGAAGCCGACCTGTTCTGTTCGACTCTCCAATGTGACTAGTCTGGGATCTGAGCTATCCGAGGGTGGCTTCCGACTGACTCAATTCACTCGAATGGCCGGAGCGACATTTCTAGATGAGATGTCGACATCGGAGACTTCAGCTGCTATGCTCTCTCATGATACGAATCATCTCCGTTGAATCAGGCAAGCATCCCCAGTTTCTTCCCCCTTCTACCTAAGGTGCGGGGGCATTCCTGCGATACGTCCGAAATCCATGTTATAATACCGTGTCCGGCTTCACTATGGTTGATGCGCTGATGTCGATCGACGCCCTGCAGACGGAGATCCCGGTGCAGGAAGTGATGAACAGCCCCGTCATAACCCTGGAAAAGGGCACAAGCGTCATCAAGACCGCGAAGCTGATGAAGGAGTACAGCATCGGCAGCGTCGTCATCGTCGACTCTGAGAGCTCTCCCATAGGCATCGTCACACACACAGACCTCGTGAATAGGGTGCTGGCGGAAGACCAGAATCCCAAGACGCTTAAGGTGGAGGCTGTGATGTCCTTTCCCCTCATAACAGCGCAGCCAAAAGAAAGCGTTCAAGACGTAGCCACACGCATGGCAACCACGAACGTTGATAGAGTAATCGTCGTGCGCCAAGGCAAGCTCGTAGGGGTGTTGTCAACGAGAGATCTGCTTCGAGTGACTCCTCAGATCATGGACATCCTTTCCGAGAAGGCACGGATCAAACAAGGAGGAGTCGCTCCTCGCATCAGGGCTTCTATCATAGGTTACTGCGACAGTTGCGGACAGTGGAGCGATGCTCTGGTCGAAATCAACGGGAACTTCACTTGCCCTGACTGCGTCGTTGACTACAACCAACCCTAACCACGTTGAGCCGCGGCGGTGGGAAGCCCTTTGAAAGAAAGCAGGATCACGGAATCCTTTGACTCGGTCATTGGCTACGCCGAGGCCTTTGGCAAGACGCTCAGGAAAGGGAACCCCATCAGTATGGAGGAAGCTGTTTACGACCTGTCCGCCGAAACCGAGAAACTGATTTTCCTGCTAGAGATCTCTCAAGGAGTTCCGTTCGTTGGCAGCTACAGCGTCTACCCGGAGATCCCTCAGTTGAAGGAGCCCGCGGCTTTCGCTACCTTTCTCGAAGACACCCTAAAGAGGGCAAAGGAGTTCTACGACGGCAAGCATTTCAGGAGAACTTTGGAGGAGATCCTCCGCGTGAGGGCATCTCTGGTCAGGCTCTATACTAAGAGAAAGTCTAAGGCATCGAAATCCAAAGCATCGTAGCTGCAGCCTCTCCTTCACACGGTTCTGTCTACGGTCTCCCGGGTTTTGGGTCCTGTTCCGATCAGGGTAACGGGAACGTTCAGCTTTTCCTCCACGCCCCGTATGAACTGCGTCCCTTCCTCAGTGAGATCTTTCCATCTCGTCTTGCCCCTGTCCTTAGGATACAGCACATCTAGTGCCGTTACGGCGAGCTGAGTGGCGCTGTTTAGCATGACCGCCCTCTCGGCCAGCTGATAGTCGAAGGGCGCGGATCTTCTCTCCCTCCCCGTCACCGTCGCCACTTCGAACCACCCTCTCTCCTGAGCCTCTTCCTTCGTCAACTCATTCTCGAGGGGGCCAGCCCCGACCCGCGTCACGTAGGCCTTGAGTACAAGAATCACCTCGTCCAGTCGTTTAGGACCGAGGCCTACATCAGCGCAGATGGAGGAAGCAGTGACATCCTTGGACGTCACGTATGGGTAGGTCCCGTGGAACAACGAGATGAACGTCCCTTGACTCCCCTCCAGGACTACACTCTTTTCCTCGTCCAAGGCATCGTTTATCTCCCCTGGGACATCACACACCAAATGGCTCAGTGAATCGATGTCCCTCGCCATCTTCAGCGTTCTACTCGCCCTATCTCGTTGAGCGGGTCCGCAACCGGTCCCCGTCGTCCCGATCTTCCCCCGAAGGTGGCTACTCGTCTTGTCTTCTTGGATGTGACGGTCTTCGATTATGCCACAGTTTGGGTCCAAGCCCACCCGCCCGCTTGTCCTCGTCAACTCGACTTCCTCCAATAAGGTATTCGGATTGACCAGAACACCGGGACCGATGAGTAGCCTCGCGGATTCGTACACGAAGCCGCTCGGAAGTTGACTGAGGCGATACGTCCGGTCTCGGAATATCACCGTGTGTCCTGCGTTGGGCCCAACCCCCCCTCGGGCAACAATCGTAGCTTTGTCACGGAGAGCTAGGTGTGATGTTACCTTGCCCTTGCCGCAGTCGCCGAAAAACCCGTCCACCACGACGCTCGATGGCATAGCAGATTCACCAAGAAATGAGTTCTGGACAATAAAGTAATGAGTTTCATCGGTGAGGGGTTAGATGAATATGAGCGACTGGGGAGTGACACAGTTATTATCGGGAAACCAATGGGCCGTCTCCTAGTTCTGACGGTGGGAATCGGGGAGAGATCATAGCTATGACTAGGGGAATCTACGGCAAGGTTCCCACGCACATACTGAACAAGACCGTGTTTCCGTTTCTAGGCATCGAGAATCGCGACGTAGTCGTCGGCCCTGGTCCGGGTCAAGACGCCGCCGTCCTAAGGCTGAACGATAAGTTCCTTGTGGCTTCGGTCGATCCCATCACCGCGGCTGAGGAAGACATCGGTTGGCTGGCGGTCAACATATCGGCGAACGATGTCGCCGTGTCTGGCGCTCGTCCCAGATGGTTCCTTTCCAACATCCTCCTCCCCCAAGGGTTCGATAACAGGAGACTCGGGTCCGTAGTCGCCGAGCTGCACAATGCGGCGAAACGGCTGGAAATCACCGTCATTGGGGGACACACCGAGTGGACCCCTCAGCTGAAGAAGCCAATCATCGCAGGCACATGTCTCGGTCTCACACACAAGTATTTTACTAGCTCGACAGCCCATCCCGGAGACCGCATAATTCTGACAAAGGGCGTGGGATTGGAAGGCACCTTCGTACTGGCTCGTGCGCTTGAAGACAAGCTGGTTCAGAAGCTTGGTGACGGTATTGTGTCTGAGGCCGTCGCGCTGAGAGAATCCATAAGCATTGTCGATGAAGCCATGGCCCTCGCCCAGTGCGAAGGACTGACTGCGATGCACGACCCGACAGAGGGCGGTCTCGCTCTCGGTCTCCATGAGTTGGCCGAGGCATCGAATATAGGGATGGAGGTTACAGAGAGCCGGATCTACGTGCCGGAGCCCGTCAGGCGGATATCAGAGGCATTGGAAGTGAACACGTTATCTCTGCTCAGTTCGGGAGCTTTGATGGCGACGGTGAAACCTGAATATGCCGAGGAGGCTCTGGCTCTCCTTGATCCTCTGGATGTGCACGCCGAGATCATCGGTAGAATCACCAGATCCCCCGATTGCATCATGGTGAAACGGGATGGGTCTAGGGTTTCTTTGCCGAAGCCGACATCGGACGAGATCTGGAAGTTCACTGAGAACTTGCCAACCTAAAGAGAGTGGAACAGTAGTCCCTCCTCTCGTAGTCTAACCGTTAATATTGGCAGATCATCGATTGTTGCTGGTCGGCATGGATATCTCAGAATTGAGACCTGAGATGGGCGTAGACACGCTTTTCAAGGTGGTCAGTAAGGGTGAAACCAGGGAAACGAGGAAGGGTAGAAGGCTGGCTGAGGCCCTAGTTGGGGACGCCACCGGAACGGTCATACTGAACCTTTGGGAGGAGAACATCAACAAGGTAAAAGTTGGCAAGACCTACAGGTTGAGAAGCGGGTACGTCGGCCTCTTTCAAGGTTACATGAGGCTCACGGTTGGAAGAGAAGGTACTTTGGAGAAGGCTGAGGAAGCCATAGGAGACGTCAACATGGAGAAGAACCTATCGGACAAGGTCCACTCCTTCCGGCAGAGACGTCGAGGAAGGTTCGGAAGGTGGTAGCGAACTCCGGAGACCCTAGAACATAGGAAAACCTGGTGGGGAACGCTCCCTGAGGTCAGAAGTTCACGAGATGGAGTTCCCCCGAAAGGTCGTGGTCGGGGAGGGCATCATCGGGAAGATCGGACAAGTGGAGAGCAGAGTATCCCGCGCAAGAAAGATCCTGGTCCTCTCGGGACCCACCATCTATCCCCAGATAAGAAAGGAGTTGGAATCAAGCTGGGACTCGGCTCAAAGGGTATCGGTAGAGTTCGTTGGACCAGCAACTATGGAGGAGGTTCTCAGGATTGAGGAGCTCCGCAAGAAGGATGGCTGCGAAGTGATCCTTGGCGTCGGAGGAGGCAGAGTAACCGATGTCGCTAAGATGGTCTCCTTTCGCTCGAACTTGGATTTCGTAAGCGTGCCGACCACCGCCTCCAACGACGGCATGTCGAGCCAATTCGCCTCGATAAAGGGCAAGGGAAGACCCTACTCCTATGTCACCAGACCCCCCACCTCGGTTGTCGTCGATATCAACGTCATCGTGAGGGCTCCCCAGCGCCTCACGTCAAGCGGGTTCGGGGATGCCATCTCCAAGATCACTGCGGTCGAAGACTGGAAGCTGGGAAGAGAAGAGACGGGTGAGTACTTCGGCGAGTACGCCGCGCAACTGGCCCTGATGGGGGCGGAGCTCGCCCTAAGGAACGCGGAGGGCATCGGGCGGATGCAGAAGAACAGCGTCCGAACCCTAGTAGAGGCTCTGATAAGCGATGGCGTCGCCGCGGGCATAGCCGGGAGCAGCAGACCGTGCAGCGGCTCGGAACACCTCTTCAGCCACGCGCTGGATCTCCATTCCAAGAGCCAAGCCCTCCACGGAGAGCAGTGCGGGGTGGGAACCATCATGATGGCCCACCTTCACGGTCTCGATCATGAGAGGATTGGAGCTGGGTTGAATGCGGCTGGCGCGCCAACCAACGCTTCGGAGTTGGGCATTAACAAGGAAGATCTTGTTGAGGCCCTTGTGCTGGCTTCGGAGTTGAGGCCTGAGAGATACACCATACTGAATCGGGTTCATCTGACCCGTGCAGAAGCTCTGGACTTGGCGAAGACGACGGGGGTTGTCTAAGGGGGGACTCAAGGACCGAGCCAGCTTTTCTGGTTCTTGGCTGGATCATCTACTAGTGGCTCTATTCCTTCTCCTCGACGCTCTCAGCGGCTTCTTCTTTGGAAGCCGCATCCTCGGCTACTGCCTCAGCGGCTTCCTCCTCCTCGGGCCTCGTGAAGATCTCCTCGAAGGCGACTGTGCTGATGGTTGGAACGAACTCGAAGATGTCGTTGGCTATGCCTCTTTTTATGAGCTGAACGTTCTGTGTCAGCCTCTCATCTTCGTCGAGGTCTATCAGTATCTCCTTTCCCTTTTTCCTGAGTTTGTAGAATCCCTTTCTCTCGGCCAGCGTCTTGAACCTTCGTTTCACCAGGGCTTCGATCTTCTGCTTTTTTGTCTTGCAGATCTGTCTGACGTCTACGTCGTAGATCAGGGTCTTCCCGGCTAGGGGCGGGTTGAAGTCCAGAAGGGCTCGTCCGCCCCCCGCTGTCCGCACCACGGCGGGGAGGCCGCTGACCGAGACGATGGATCCGGGCTGGAGGTCCTCCTTGATGTCGGCTTGTAGGAGCTTCCTGCGGGTGTACAGCTCGATCTTCCTGGGATCCCTTTCTCCGAAGCCTTTGGATGGAGGCACTTCTACCTTAAACTTTTCCTTGGGGTTTCTGCCGACCAGAGCTTCTTCTAGTCCCTCCACTACCCACGATTTCCCTATGGCTACGAGGGTCGGCTCGTGGGCTTCCTCCGGTCTGAATATGTCGGCTTCCTTGGCTGTTTCCGCGTCGGTGGTGTCGAAGATCTCGCCGCTTTCCTTGACCTTGCCGGTGTAGTCGATGTAGACCAGATCTGTTTCCGTCACCTTCAAACCTTAGGCCACCTAGCCAACGATACTCATGATCAAACTGTACATGCCATTTATCCTTGTTCAGATGGCGCCTGTCTGTGCGTGTGTGTGGACAAAAAAAAGTGACTGTACGGCGGGCTGAATAGCTCTCTTCGAGCTGTTTGCCTTGGA
>JAUWBL010000099.1 GCA_030601715.1 Candidatus Geothermarchaeota archaeon
TATCACTCGCTCGTGGAGAGAACTCTGGCCAAGGAGCTAGAGCAGAGCGGAGCGCTCATAAGGGGTCAGAGACGAACGAGATACTTCTGCATCTCCTGCGCGATACATTTCGGCGTCGTCAAGGTCGGACGGAGGAGGTAGGGGCGCCTACCCAGCGGGGCATATCTCCCGTAGGGACTTCAGCAGGTGCTCTATCTCCTCCTCTTTGTTGGTGTAGTGTATCGAGACCCTGACCCCCGCCTCGGTGTGCGAAACCTTGATTCCTCTTTCAAACAGCTCTGACACAACAACGCCGGAGTCACTGCTACCCTTGAAGCTGACGATTCCAGCCCGAAGCCTCCTTTCCCGTGGGGTGACGACGTCAAAGCCCAGCCCATCAAGCTCCTCCATAAGCCAGCCCGTCAGACTCAGGATCCTCTCCTCCACTCGTTCCATGCCGAAATCCAACAGCCTCTCCAAGGCAACGCCTACGGCCACGTATCCAAGAATATTCGGAGTACCGGTCTCAAACCTCCTGGCGCCGTCCGCCTCGACGAACTCCTCCGCATCGACGGTGGCGGGGTCTGCACTGCCCAGCCACCCGGGGAGAAACGTATGAAGCTTGTCGATCACCTTCGGTGACACATACAGAAAGCCGGCCCCTGGAAGGGCGGAGAGCCATTTGCTGGACCCCGTGGCGAGGAAGTCCACGTCCGACTCGGTCACATCGAGTCGAATCGCTCCGGCGGACTGATGGGCGTCCACGAAGACAAAGGCTCCGAGGCGGTGCGACAATCTGCAGAGCTTTTCTAGGTCGTGGCGAAAACCCGAAGTGTATGTTACGTGACTGAGGGTCACGAGGATCGTTCGGTCATCTATGAGACGCTCCAGCTCCTCCAATGGCACCCTGAAGCCCCTACTCTTGGCGACTTTGACGGTGGCTCCCCGTCTTCGACAGAGGATCCAAGGGTAGTAGTTTGACGGAAACTCCATGTCGCTTGTAACCACAGAGCTCCGCGGCCCTACAGAGAGGGCGTTGGCGACCATGCCAGCTGCCGTGGAAACGTTTGGAACGCCGGCCACGCTGTTCTCCTCGGTTCCGATGAGCCTCGCGAAGCTCTCCTTCGCTCTCTTGTAGGTCGGGAGCCAGCTTGGGAGCATCATACGCTTGTCCCAGTCGCGTAGGAACATGTCGATCGCTCTCCTTGCCTCGGGCCCGAGACTTCCCGCCCCGGCTGCGTCCATGTTCGTCATCGCGTGCTTCATGGGTAACAACAGATCGCTTGTGATGCCTATTTCTCTTAGCGGCGGGGATCGAAAGAATCATTCGTTAAATAACGACCTCGAAGATTCATGTAGGAGGGTTTGCTCAGGATGACTACCCCGATCGACGTAAGGAGGAAGATATACGGGAGCATTCTCGTTTCTGAGACGATCTGGTTAGAGCTGCGGAAGTGGAGGGATTTCTTCAAGATCAGCCAGTCAGACCTGGCGAAGGCGATGAACGTATCTCCCTCGGTGGTGTCTGACTATGAGAACGGCAGACAGAAACATCCGGGATCACGATTCATCAAGAGGTACGTGGAGAACCTGCTTCGGCTGGACGGTGACAGAGGAGGGTATATCACAAGGATCCTAGGCACCGAGAGCGGACCAGGGAAGAGCCGTGCCGTCCTCGACATCAAGGAGTACCGTTCCCCGCTTCCGGCCCGGTCGGTGGTGGAAGCTACGAGGAGTCAAGTGTTGGTGAATGAGAGGCTGCTCGATCTGCCTCTACACGGCCACACGGTCGTAGACAGCATAGCAGCCATCCTCTCCTACTCCGGGAATGCCTTCTATGAGCTCTACGGGCGCTCGACTGAGAGAGTCCTCGTGTTCCTCAGAGTTTCGATGGGAAGGTCTCCCCTGGTGGCGATTCGGGTGCACCCGTTGAAGCCTAGGATGGTGGTTCTGCACGGTCCAGTGAGGGTCGACAGCCTAGCGCAGAAGATCGCCGAGAAGGAATCGATAATCCTCGCCGTGTCGAGGGAGAAGAAGGTTGAGGCCCTCGTCAAAGGCCTCCAAGCCCTGAATTAGCCGGTGGGGGTGTCTGCCCTTAATATGGCCGATCCCCTCGAGTTCTAAGGTTGGTGCCGGAAGTGGACCCCTCCTTGGCGACAGAGTTCGCCCTCGCCTCCCTGGTGGTTCCCGTCCTTGGACTGGGAGCCTATCGGCTCGGAGCCGTCGACATCACGGGATACGTCGCGGGGCTGTTCGCAGGAATCACGGTTTTCTGGCTGGGCGGCTGGACCTGGTTTGTCCTGGTGTTCTATCTCACCACGGTGGGATCAATCTTCACGAGGCTCGGATTCTCGCGAAAGGCGGGCCTAGGCGTGGCCCAAGAGAAGGGAGGACGGAGAGGATGGAGGAACGTCACTGCCAACCTCCTTGTCGGCGGCGTCGCAGCCCTTCTTTTCAGGTACACAGGCGTCGGCCTCTGGTATGCCTTCTTCTTGGGGGCCGTCAACTCGATGGCCTCCGACACGTTGGCAACGGAGATCGGACTGACGTCCGCTGAGAGACCCAGACTCATCACCCGACTAAGGGAGAGAGTGGAAGCTGGAACATCCGGCGCGGTAACGTGGCGGGGAGCTTACGCCACGCTGGGCGCCGCCATTGGGGGCGGGGTGATAGGAACCATGGGAGGAAGCGCATTGGGATGGTCCTTCCCCTTGGCCATCGCTGTCGCCGTCGTAGGTGGGGTATCAGGGACTTTCTTCGACAGCATCATCGGAGCGACTTTGCAGGGGAGATACAAGTGCCGAGAATGCGGCAAAGAAACAGAAAGGGGGACTCACTGCGGTTCCCCGGCTGAGATCCTCCGAGGAAGCCGGTTCATGGACAACGATATGGTCAACGTTGTGTCGTCTCTTTTGGGTGGATCGGTGGCCGCAGGCGCCTTCCTCTTGCTCTAGGTCCGTCTCGACGCTTTCGAGATTTCGCCAGTTGGGACTTGTTGGGCTCTCCTCCAGCCCTCTGGCTCGTCCTGCCGTCTTGCGACCGAGCTTGACGTGAAGCTCGACTCCCCTCAGCAGACCTCATATCAGTCTCCCATCCGCATCCACGCCTTCCAGCATCCTTGTCGAGACGGGTGAGGCAGGGCCATCCCCTCCAAGGTCCAGATGAGGCTGGAGAGTCTACCACTCCTGACTCAATCGCTCTCCGTACGCTGGATGTGCTGAGGCTGACCAGATGCTTCAAGATGGTAGGATCAGAAAAAGAGAGAGGGGGAGCTCGGCAAGCTAGCCGAGTTCTACGAACCCTTCGAATTCCTCTACTGCGAGTTCCCCTGGGTTGACTTGGAAGCCGACTACGACCAGAGACCAAGTGCCAGGGTCTGGATCTACCAGAACCACACGTTCCGGGCTGTTGAGCGTAGCTCCGTCAAAGATCTGTGTCATGTCAGGCGCTATGAGGATGAGGTCCAAGTCGCTTGTGGGGTACGTGCTCCAGTCTCGAGTCCAAGCCAGCTCAACCACTAGTTCTTCTGTTCCTTCAGGTACAGAGAGGGAGAATCCGGCGACCTCGCCCGTTGCGACGGAGCCCACGAAGGTTGGATCCGGCAGCTCGGCGCCTCCCGTCAGTGTGATGGTTACGACAGCACTCACCGGCTCGCTGTTGGTCCAGTCACCCTCCAGCGTTACCTTCATGAAACCGGGCTCGAGGACATGGGACACAATGTCTTCCCCGAAGAAGTCTCCCGCGACCGCGGTTTCGTCGTCGGTTATGAGGAAAGTGGTGTCGCCTAGAACGTTGATGGTGTCCGCGTAGTAGTCGAAGGCACCGCTTCTCGCGGCGCTGTGCACGTACACCTCGAAGCTGTTGGGGTAGAGGAACTGAGCCAGAGGGTCAGGGTTGGCTGACACCTCCACCTCTGTCAGGCTGACCTCCACGGAGAGGACGTCGTCAGGAACCGAGAAGACGAAGTCCTGTTTGTATCCAGGATCCAGAGTTACCGAAGTGGAGTAGGAGCTGAACAGCTCTATGTTGGTTATGTCATACAGCATCGCTTCAGTAGGAAGTGGCGGATGGGAGCAAGGCAAACACCCCATAATGGTGTCCAGCATCAACGAATGCAGGGCCCCACGGGCGTCCAGATAGCCAGCGCCTTTGTCCGATGGGCCGCCCCCCGGTATGTCGTCGGCGCTGAGGGAGAGCGCTTTCTTGAAGTCATAGGGGCCAGCCGGAACTCCGTTCGACTCGGCCCAAGTGTTGAGTAGGGCAGCGGTCCCCGCAACTGTTGGCGCCGAGAAGGAGGTACCCGAAGAAAAGGCCAGACCGAAGTCGTCTTCTTGGGCAAAGGCGGAGAGCAGGAACACCCCAGTGGCGGTCAGCGCAGGTTTCTGTCGACCGTCGGCGGTGGGCCCACGGCTGCTGAAGGAGAATATCTTGCTCACATCGTCCGTGTAGATGCTATTGCCAAAGCCTAGCAGGCCAAAGTTGACATCCCAGAAAACTCTGGAGTGAACCGGGTCTGATGCTGCAGCTACAGCTATGGCCGTGTTGGCCGTGCCCGGTGAACCCGTGCTCATGGGGGACGGGCCGTCGTTGCCAGCAGCCGTGACGACCGTTATCCCCGCAGCTGTAGCAGCATCTATGGTCTGATCCTCCAAGTCTCGACCGTCAAAGAGGCTGGCGCCTCCGAGGCTGAGGTTGAGAACGTCGATGTCAATGCCGTCTATCACCTTCGCATCTATGGCTACTTCGATACCGGCTATGATCAGGGACTCAGGTACGCCTCCTCCCGTATGATCAAAGACCTTGATGATGAAGAGTTGAGCTAACGGGGCTTGGCCGAAGAGAGGCACTATCTTAGTAGCTTCACCATCAAACACAGGTCCTGAGGGCAGCGAGGCCCCAGTGTGGAGTTCAATCGACTGCGTCAGAAGACCATCGAAGAACAGAGCGGCGGCGTCTCCGGCGGCCACTCCGGCGACGAAGGAGCCGTGCCAGTGATTCGAGATCGCGTCG
>JAUWBL010000206.1 GCA_030601715.1 Candidatus Geothermarchaeota archaeon
TGACGATGTCTTCTTGTGTGAGGCCTCTGACTGATTCATAATACAGCGAAATCTTTAGGCTGACTTCCTCAGCGACGCTGAGCAGACCTGTGACTCGCAAATCTGTGAAGTCTCCTATACCCCACCAGGATGCTATGAAACCATCTATGCCAGCGTGCTTAGCCATGGCCATGTGAGCGAGTATCACCCACTCATCTGCGGAATCGTAGGCGCCCAGCAGAGGATAGTGGGCGGAGCTGGCTATGTTCTCAAATGTTACTTCATCGAAGCCCTGCTCGAAACCTGAGGGTCCTGCAGTGCTGGCATACCAGGGATAGTAGAAGGCGAAGACCTTCTTCTCCAGCTCCTTAACGGCTTTCTCGACGATAGCTGTGGCGGAAGGCATGTCGTAGAACGTGGAGAGATCCAGCCCGAACACTCTTGGATTGACCCCGCCGCTCCCAGGGACAACGCCTTCGTGTAGGAATTCACCTAGTTTCGCGAATCCATCTACACTCTGATCATAGGCGTAAAACTCGACCTTTGCATGCTCTATGTCCCCTTTCGTTATGTTGATCAGAGCGGCCATATCTCCTCTAAGCGCCAGAGCTTCGATCTCTATGACAACTCTGGTTGTGTCGAGTGAGCTCTTGCCAACATGTACTGTGAGGCCGGAGACCTCGTAGTTGAATCCCGGAGCATCTGTGCCTTCCAGGACCCTGTGCCTAGTTGCGATCACGTCAGGTCCTTCGATCCATTCTACATCGGTCCAGTCACTGGTCGTTTCAACAATCTCTTTCACTATGTAGAGGGGGTGCTGCCCCTCCGCTATCTCGCTGGTGCTCTCTTCTCCAGCCGAAGGTGCGGCGTCTTGCAGGGCTAGCCGGGCAAGAACCGAGCCAGCGAACGCGGTGAAGGCGAACACGGCTACGAAGGCAATTGCTAAGAGTTTCCCTCTTCTTGCTCCGTCCGATGCACTCACCAAGAATCCACGATACAGGACTTAGACATGCTCTATAAAGTCGTTATGCGCTTTGGCTGGCTTGGGTGTACGCCTACAGCCTCGTAAGAATGACCGGGGGCGCACGGGAAATGGAAACCAGCGCCGATACAGCAACACCACGAGCAGCCGGACTCCCCCACTATCCGGACATCTGGGGGGGTTGTTGCTATCCCCGTTTACGTGATGCCGTTACTGGTAAGTTCGAGCACAAATCCGGCCCTCGGCACCATTTCTTTTGAGCTGAAATCGCAGTCCCAGCGCTGTTGTACAGCATTCTAGCCCAAGACAATCAGAATTGATTTTGTGGGTTCGACTATGGTTCTCCCTGTGGTCATGGAACCACAGACTTCAGGGCTCCGCGCGCCTCTCCCCGGTACTCGACTTCAAAGAAGTTTACGACCTCGCCCTGACCTTCGAGGAAGGTTAGCCGGACAGTCAAACCAACCACCCCCTATCTCTTTTTCTTTTCTCTGATACCTCACGAATTCGAAGCCTGAGAAACCCGCCATACCCAGCTGAATGGTGCTACGACCACCGGGTTCTGTCGGTGAGCCCTTGGGTACCGCCCGGGATGCATTGGACACAGGAGCTGACATCTAATCAAATATAACGGTGTTATGCTATTACACTCTGGGGTGTGCGTTGTGACGTTCACGATCCGCACAAGCGTGTCAAAGCATTCCTGTGCGAGCTGCGGTAGCAGAGACTTCGTGCTGAACCCCCACGAGGAGTTCGTGTGCACCTCGTGCGGCCAAGTCATCACAAGGCTCAACGTGGAGGAGGGGCCGGAGTGGAGGCCCTTCCTCCCGGAGAGCGAATCGAGGATTAGGGTGGGGAGCCCACCTACTCCTCTTCTCGGCGACAAGGGAATGTCAACCTTCATAGGCTTCGGCGGACGGGACGCCGGGGGCAGGCGGATCAAAGGAAGGCTCGCCGCGGACATGACCAGGCTCAGGGCGTGGCAGAACAGGCTGAGGGCGGAGGACACCAAGCAGAGAAACCTGTCGACGGCCCTCAGACTCATCAACAGGGTCGGGGAGAGGCTCGAACTCCCCTACGGCCTATTGGAGGAAGCCTCCCACATCTACCGAAGGGCGCTGCAACAGAACATGGTTCGAGGCAGAACCATCGCAGGCTTGGTCACGGGGTCTCTCTACGTAGCCATCAGATCACAGAATCTGCCGTGGACACCGCGTGACGTCAGCGAAGCATCGGGCGTCGACAAGGGCGAGATCACCAAGAACTACAGGCTCCTGGTAAACCATCTCGGCCTGAAGATTCCGGTCATCGACCCTCTACCATACGTCAGGAGGATATGCGCCCAGCTGGGCCTCGAGAGAAGAGTCGACCTCGCCGCGTCCCGCATCCTAAGGACGGCTCAAAAGAAGAGGCTGACAGCGGGCAAGGCCCCCACAGCAAGCGCAGCTGGAGCCATCTACTATGCCTGCAGAGTTCTCGGCGTAGACGTGAACCAAAGGACGGTGGCCAAAGCCGCAGGAACCACCGAGGTCACCATCAAGAATCACTACGACCTGCTCAAGGAGAAGGTCGAGCCAAAGGTGCCGATCGCGACTCCGATTACGCATAGAGGAGTTCCGCGTGGAGACTCCGAGAGGCTTCCTGCATGACATCCGTTTTCGATCCGGCATACGCG
>JAUWBL010000039.1 GCA_030601715.1 Candidatus Geothermarchaeota archaeon
TGCGGATTTCTGGAATATCAAGCTTTTCAATCCCCTCGGTTTGATTTCTCCGCTAAGATTTTCAAACCGTTGAGTTTGCAGATCAAACTTGTCAAAGCCATAGAATTGACGCAAATCTTATAAAGCGCCTTCTTGGGCCGGGCCTTCTTCGAGGGAGAGCTTCAGATCAGTAGGGAGGAGGCAGCGCTGAGACAAAGGGCAAGTATGGGTCTTGGCTCGACCCCTAGGAAGACGGTCAACACGGCTCCTGCGTAGACTATGAGAGACGATTTTGATCGTATGGGGGATCTGGGAGAGGCTGATCCTGTGAACATGTAGCCCGCCCATCGCGCGTAGTAGCCCAGAGAGAGAGCACTGTTGATGAAGGCGGCGAGGGCCAGCCAAGGCAACCCCGCCTCCAGGACGGCTCGGAACAGATAGAGCTTGCTGAAGAAGCCTCCTAGCAACGGAATCCCTGCCAGCGAAAACAGCATGATCGAGATGGAGAGGGCTAGGGGCAGGGACCGGTAGGCGGTGCCCTTCCAGTCTTCGATGTTCTCCCCGAGGAATTGGGAGCCTATCTTCGCGGCGATGAAGAGGGTCGACGTCAGGACGCTGTGGTTGATGATGTGCAAGAGCCCTCCGGCCAGATTCTGTTGGGCGAGGGCGGGGTCGAAGGGTAGCACAATGGAAGCTCCGGCGAAGGCCATCATGATGTAGCCGGCCTGGGCTATGCTGCTGTAGGCGAGCATCCTTCTGACATTCGTCTGAACCAAGGCCAACAGGTTGCCGAAGGTCATTGTGAGGAGGGAGAAGTAGAGAAACAGGTTTCCCCAGTAGGGGCGGAGGAGGGGAGTTGCGATGATGAGGATCTTGAAGGCGGCGGCGAAGGAGGCTTTCTTGCTTCCTGAGGAGAGGATGGCGGCGATGGGGGGGTAGGATCCTTGGTAGGCGTCGGGCATCCAGATGTGGAAGGGGACGACTGCGAGCTCGATAGCCAAACCGACGAATACGAATATCAGTCCAAGCAGACTCTCGGCGCTGACTGCGGTCAGCTGCTGGGCGATCATAACTAGGTTGAAGCTCCCGGTTATCGCGCCCAGAAGAGCCATCCCGTAGACGAGGAAGCCGGCGCCGATGAGTGTCAGGATGAAGTATTTCATGGCTGCTTCTTTGCTGGAGGACTCCTTACCGAGTGCGATGGCGAGGAGCAGGGGAGCCTCCGAGGTTTTCAGGGCGACGAGGATGGTCAGAAGATCGGTCGATGCTGCTACGGCTATCATGCCGCCTGTGGATGCGACGGAGAGCCCCATTAGGAGACCTCGATCTTCGCCCCACATAGAGATGACGGCGAAGGTCGTTACAAGAAGGAAGACCGTAGAGAAAAACCGGGAATAGTCATCAAGGTTCAGCCCCAAGACCGTTGTGTCTGGGACGAGGAAGAACAGGATTAGCACTATCCACGACAGGGCTATAGTGGCTCCCGAAATGATCTCTCCTCTTCTTGGTGTGGCAAGGATGGATGCGACTATGGCCACCAAACCTCCAGCGAAGGTGAGATAGATCAGGATCAGGCCAAACAGTTCGCTCACCCAAACAGAGAGACGTAGGGAGAAAGGTAGTCCAGAATGATGTGAGGGAAGATCCCCAAGACTGCAATCAGAATGGAGAGAAGAACCACCGGCAGTACCAAACCAAATGTCTCCCTGGCGGAGGATGTCAAGTCTTCCTCAGCAAAGATTGTGTTGAAGAGCATCCATGTGAAGTAGGCCATCGCTATGGCGGGCGCGGCAACACTCACTGCTGTAAGTAGTGATCTCTCCAATGCTCCAAAGATGGTCAAGAACTCACCGACAAACCCGCTAAGCGCCGGAAATCCGAACGCTGCCACGGAGGCAAACAGGAGCGTGCCTGACGTCCACCTCCTCGATCCTAGACCTTTGAGTTCTGGTATGTTCCGTGAGCCCGCGACCTTCGGTATGACGCCGGATAGGATGAAGAGAGAGGCGGAGATCAGGCCGTGGCTGAACATCTGAAAGACGGCTCCAGACACCCCCAGCGTGTTGCCCGCTCCGATCCCCAAGACTACGAACCCCATATGGCTGATGCTGGTCAAGGCTATCAGTCTCTTCATGTCGACTTGTGTCGCTGCAACTATGGCTCCGTATACGGCGGTTAGGATACCCAGAGCCAGGAGGTAGGGTGAGAGGAGTTCCCAGATCTCCGAGAATAGGAGGAAGGTGTAGCGCAAGAGGCCGTAGCCTCCCATCTTGAGCAGTAACCCTGCCAGCAGCACGCTGATGGGGCTTGGCGCCTCGACATGTGCGTCTGGGAGCCAGGTATGAAGTGGGACGATGGGAATCTTCACGGCGAACCCGGCGAAGAAGGACAGCCATACTGGCAATAGGAGCCATGCTGGAATGCGCCCCACAAGATCGAAGGCCTCGAACGTGTTTGGCGTAACGTATGAGAAGAGGGCCATGAATCCCACCAGCATCACGACACTTCCAGCGTGTGTGAAGATGAGGAACTTGTAGGCTGCATACGTGCGGTTGGGACCTCCCCAACGCAGGATGAAGAAGAACATGGGAACGAGGACCAGCTCCCAGAAGATGTAGAAGAAGATGAGATTGAATGAGAGAAAGACGCCGTTGATGCCTGCGAGGAAAAGCATCATTAGGATGTTGTACTTGGTGTGCTCGGTCTCTATGTATCCCAGCGAGGCGAGGGAAGCTATGATGGTAAGAAGGGAAGCGAGGATGAGCATCACCGACGAGAGCATGTCGGTGGCCAAGGTGAGGGAGACGAAGTCCTCGATCCAGGGATAACTCTCAATTATGTAGAAAGCATGTTCTACAAAGTTGCCTTCTCCCAGTCCCAGAGCGGCGACGTACAGGGACAGGATGAGAGTGGATGTCGAGAAGGCAAGCGTCAGTAGGTGTTCCAAAGGTGCCTCGATGCCTGAAATGAATCGATACTTTCGTTGCGGCCACATGTGCGAGGCAAGGGGGATCACGAAGACAGCCACTAAGGGAAGGACAACCAAGAAGATCAGCATCTCGCTCACGCCCCGATGAAACTCAGAACCAACACCAAGGACATCAGGAAGAAGGCAGCCACCGAAACGATGAAGACGTACTGCTCAAGCACCCCCGTCTGCACTCGTCTCAAACGTTCACCCAATCCTAACAAGACCCTCATGACCCCGTTGACAGCGCCGTCGATCACTCCGAAATCGAACTTTATCGCTCCATCTCCCATGATGATGGCTCTCCCGCCAGCCCTGATCGTTCCTCGCGAGAAGAACACATGCTCCACGAGCGTGTTCAACTCTCCACCTGCCAGCTTGGCCAGAAGAGCCAGGAGATAGTTGAATCCGTCTATGACAGCGTTTTCTATTCGAGCGTATGCCGCTCTGGAGACTCCTATGAACCCTTTGACGAACCCCAGATAGAGGTCATCGATGTAATAGCCTCGAGCCAGCATGCGGTAGATGGACCCCCCAAGTCGCCCGCGAGTCAGTATGTCCGGGGCGAGGGTTCTGGAATAGTAGAAGAGATAGGCCGGTACCAAGCCGGTCCCGATTATTGCTCCACTAAGTAGAAGCCCGACGACAGAGATGCCCTCTAAACGAACTTCGAAGAAGGAGCTCAGAGAACCCATCGTAACTCCTCCCAGAAGCGTTCCGACAGCCAAGACGACCAGGGGAATCTTCATGAGCAGTCCTGGATCATGACCGTGCTCTGCCTCACGACTTCTTGCATCACCCAGGTAGACGAGGGCGAGCCATCTGAAACCATAGAAAACTGTAAGCATGGATGTGACTGCTATCAGGGCGAAGACCAGGAGGTTTCCGTGGATCGAGGCTGATATGATCAGTTCCTTTGTGAAGAAGCCGTTGAGAGGTGGCACCCCTGAGAGGGCGAGGATGCCTATGAGAGATACGGCGAACGTTAGCGGCATCTTCCTTCTGAGGCCGCCCATTTTCCTTAGGTCATTCAGTCGAGTTGCGTGCAGGACCGCGCCTGCTGAAAGGAAGAGAAGGGCCTTGAACACCGCATGGCTAAAGATATGGAAAGTTCCTCCAGCGAGTCCCTCCTCGATCAGGAGGCCGATGGCTGCGAACATGAGGCCCAGCTGGCTTATGGTTGAGTAGGCTAGGACCCTCTTGAGGTCGTTGTTCACCGTTGCCATGGTTGCGGCCAGAAGGGCGGTGAAGGCGCCAGTGTATGCTATATATAGACCCCACTGCGGCAATACGTGGAATATTTCGACGGTTCTAGCAGCCAGGTATACACCGGCTTTCACCATCGTAGCAGCATGGATGAGGGCGCTGACGGTGCTAGGACCCTCCATCGCGTCGGGAAGCCAGACGTGTAGCGGAAACTGAGCAGATTTGCCAACGGCCCCCCAGAATATGAGTAGTCCCCCCACCAAGAACAGCCCCTGCAGCGATGGATTCTCTAGGAGAGCCTCAGAGATCTTCTCATAGCTGAAGGTGCCTGTGTTGGCGTAGAGGAGAACTATTCCAGTTAGGAACGCCGTATCCCCGAGCCTAGTTGTGAGGAAAGCTTTCAAGCCTGCCCTAGACGCGCTGGCCTTGCGATACCAGTAGCCTATCAGAGCATACGAGCAGAGTCCGACCATCTCCCAGAAGATGAAGGTCTGGAGAAGGTTGTCGGCCATGACCAGGGCGACCATCGAGCCAACGAACAGCTGAAAGAAGAAATAGTATCTGGTATAGGCGCTGTCCTTGGCCATGTATTCGATTGAGTAAAGAGCTATCAGGAAGGAGATAGTGGAAGCGATTACCGCCATGTAAACGCTGAGGGCGTCCGTCCTGACACCAAACGTAAGCCCGGGCAAACCCAGGGTGGATAAGCCTTCCTCGAAGTTGAGCAGTAGGATCAAGGACGAGGCGGCCGATACTCCCACTGTTAGAAGGGCCAGGACCTCGGCCGGCCTTCGCCGCCTTCCTATTACTGGCGTTAGTAAGGCCCCGGCTAGAGGAACCAGCCAGTTCAAGAACTCATACATCCGAGCCTATCACCCGCTGAAGATAATCACCATCAATTGGGCGAACCTGTCGGTGTAGGCTGTTATTATGCCCGGAGCAAAGCCGAAGAGAAGAGCGATGAACCCCGCGACCCCCATCGAGACAAGCATAAGCGAAGGTGATTCGGACGCGTCGACGAAGGCGGGCCTCATCTTTCCATAGAGAATCTTCATGACAGTCCACATGTAGTAGGCTGCTGTTAGAGCCGTCAGGAGAACGCCGATCCACGTCATTACCGTCCAGAAAGCCCATTCTGTCCCGTACAGGGCCAAGCTGCTGGCTCTCTCCATCCCCCCAACGAAAACGCGCCACTCGCTCTGAAAGCCACCGAAGGGAGGTGCGCCGCTGATAGAGAGCGCTCCCACAAGTGCGAGGGTGGCTGTCGCGGGAAGCTTCCCAGCTAGACCTCCCAGTTCAGATATCTTCCTGCGGTGCACGGAGTAGATGAAGCTTCCCGCCACGAGCAACAGGAGAAACTTCGCTGATCCATGGGTAAAGACATGGAGGAGGCCTCCTGAGACCCCGATCGATGTCAGAGTCGCCAGCCCGAAGAGGATGTACCCGACCTGACTGATGCTGCTGTAGACGAGCAACCGCTTGAAATCTGGCTCTGACAGAGCCATGTACCCTCCCCATCCGATTGTCAGGAGGGCTAACACAGCGAGGAAACCGCTTGAGCCTTCTATCACACTGGGAAAGAAGGGGAACACAATCCTCACCCAGCCGTATGCTCCTAGCTTTATCATCACGGCGCTGAGGAGTGCCGAAACTGGGGTCGGAGCTTCGCCGTGGAAATCTGGAAGCCAGGTGTGGAAGGGTATCGCAGCTATCTTTATCGCGAAGCCGGCGAACAAGGCCCCTGCGACCAGTAGGTCGCCGTTCAGTCCAACCTCTGCGATTCGGGCCGGAAGCTCGAAGAGGGATGTCTCGCCAGTCGAACCCACGAGGTATGTGATTCCCCCTATGAGAAGCGAGGCTCCGACAGCCATGTAGAGAATGTACTTCATTGCAGCCTCTTTCCCTCCCTTGTCGCCCCAGAAGTAAGCCAAGAAAAAAGCAGGGATATTCATCGCTTCGAAGAAGAGAAGGAATTGGATGATGTTCTCGGACAGTACGACGCCCAGCATTCCGACTTCAAAGAGGAGGAGGTTTGCGAAGTAGAGTTCTGCCCCGAGAGGATGTTTGTGAGCCTTCAGGTAGATTATTGAGTACGCGGAAGCGAGGGCGGAGAAGCCGGCGATCGCGGCAGCGAAGAGGAGACTCAGGTCGTCAAGGATCAGACTGAAGGAGAGATTCAGCATATTGAGCCAGGGATAGAATTCCGTCATCCTTCCCGTCATTAGAGTCGAAATGTAGACAACCTGGAAGAAACTGAGGGCGAAAACAACAGTGGCGAGGCCCCCGGCTGCCTTTCTTCCGATATTCACGCCAAACCCCTTGAGAACAGCGATCGATGTGGCGAAAGCGACCGGTACGAGGAGAAGGGTCAGTAGCAACATGCTAGAAGGCTCCGAAGGTCTGGATTATGTCCACAAAGTAGAACGGGAAGAGGCCCACGAAGAGAACGGCAACTAAGGAGGCAACGGTCTGGACGACATACGGTGTGGTCGGAATGCACTCCACCTCCGACCGATATTCCGGATTGAAGACTCTATACATCAACCACATGAAGTAGGCCGCGGAGACAGCGACAGCAAAGACAGCTACCGCAGCGATTTGGGGGAAGGCGTGGAAGGCACCCGTGAAAATCATCCATTCGCCGATGAATCCGGAGGTCGGCGGCAGTCCCATCAAAGTGAGGGCGCCCACGGTCAGGCCCATGGAGGGCCTGAACTCCTTCATCGCGGAGCCCATCAGCTTGTTGATCCCGATGTGACCTGTTGAATATTGGCTAGAATAAGAGAATAACAGAGACTTCCCGACGCTGTGGCTAAACGTGTGGATAACTGCCCCGATCAGACCGATCTGAGTTCCTGATGCGACCCCTAGGAAAATGTATCCCATCTGGCTGATGCTGCTGTAAGCCAGAAATCTCTTGAGGTCCGACTGCGCCATCGCGAGTAGTCCTCCGTAAAACATGGAAACTGTAGAGGCTGCGGCAACAGCGAGGAACACCTGTTCACTGACGGGGATCAGTTGGGCGTACCGGATGATCCCAAAAGCCCCAGCATTCAGAATAGCCCCGGCCAGGAAAGCGGTTATGGGCGCCGGGCTTTCTGCGTGGTAGTCGGGGAGCCATAGACTGAGGGGAAACACAGCTGCCTTGAACACGAAGCTGAAGAACACGAGGATCGTTGCTATCGTGAGTAGCTCTGTACTCATCAGCCCTGCTCTGGTCAGCTCATATATATCGGGGAAGTATGTCGTTCCCAGCTCTGTGAAGAAGATGGCTATCGCAACTAGGAGCGTCATCGAACCTATGTTGTTCAGCACGAAGTAACGAAGACTCGGCACTCGCGCGGATCCCCCGTGGAGAAATGGAAGGAAAAAGCTAGCGAGAAGAACGATTTCGAAGAAAATGAAGAAGCTTATGAAGTCGAAGGAGTAGTAGAGCCCGATGAGGCTGCCTATCATCAAGAGAGCGAGGCCGTTGTCTAGGGCCGAGTCCAGGACTCGACGGTGCCAGACCCCTATCTGCACCAAGATCAGCACGAGATACGTGCCAAGGGCGATGATGTACGAGACGCCGTCCACTCGGAGAGCCAGCCTCATGCCCAAGAAATCTATCCAGGGATAGATCTCGGTAGGCCACCTGACGAACAAGGCCAGGCTTGAGAGCAACAGTGAGACCACCCCTAGGACGATGGAGGCTGGTCTATACCCCCTTCTCCCGCCTAGTGGGACAAGGATTAAGCCACCGCCGACGAGCGTCAGGATAGAGAGAAGGACCAACAACCAGGTTTCACCCTCTTAGGGTGCTGAGCTCGGTCAGATCTATGGTCCCCAGCTCTCTGCTCGCGGCGTAGATCAGGGCTATCCCGACGATGAGCTCAAGTGTTCCTATGACAGTGGAGAATATGCCGATCGTCT
>JAUWBL010000077.1 GCA_030601715.1 Candidatus Geothermarchaeota archaeon
CGACGATCCCCTCCCCGACGGAGACGCCGGCGACGACATCGGGCCTTACTTCGTCAAGTAGCCTTTTTCGATTTATCGCCGGCAGACAACCTGTTACAATCAGCTTCTTGTCGAGTCGTGAGAGCCTCTTGAGATGAAAAATCACTTTGTCCTCCGTCTGCTGCTTGACGGCGCATGTGTTGACTATTACGATGTCGGCGTCTCTGGCTCCGTCAACCCTCCTGAGAGACGCTCTCTGTAGGGCTGTCTCCATCAACTCTGAGTCAAACTTGTTCAGCGTGCAGCCGTATGTCTCCAAGTGGTAGCTCTGGGTGGCCACCGCGCTGTCTTCACTCACCCTTTTTCTCCTCGTAGTGCAAACGTGGAGGATTCCGCTTGATATTGAATACCTCCGTGATAACCACCCAACTCATTTCTTCAGCCATGTGTAGCTAGGTATCATGGTTGACGGCCTCGAGGCTCTGGCCTCGTCGATGCGGCTGACCGATGTCTCCCGAGGTGCCTCCCGGATCTTCTCGGGCTGAGTTCTCGCCTCCTGCACGATCTGGGCGAGGGCTTCACAGTAGCGGTCGATCTCCTCCTTGCTCTCAGTCTCAGTGGGTTCCGCCATGAAGGCTTCGGGGACGATGAGGGGGAAGTAGACGGTGGGGGGATGAAAGCCTCGGTCCATCAACCTCTTGGCCACCTCCTTGAGGGAGACTCCGGTTTCTCTACGTAAGGACTCGAAGCTGGCTACGAATTCATGCTTCCGAGGGATCTCTGGGTGAAAGGGCAACTCGATGCCGGGTAGCTTCACCAACCTGGCTTTCATGTAGTTCGAGTTCAGCACCGCTATCTCGGCGGCCCTCCTGAGACCCTCCGCTCCGTAGAGACGAATGTACACATAGGCTCTCAGAAGGACGGCGATGTTACCGTGGTAGGGATGTACGCGTCCGATGCTGTGCTTCAGAGAGTTCGTGAAGCGGTATCTGTCGCCTACGCGCTCGATGATAGGAGTTGGAAGGTAGTCCGTCATCTCGCCTTTGGCGCCCACAGGGCCGGAGCCGGGACCTCCTCCCCCGTGAGGGGTGCCGAAAGTCTTGTGAAGGTTGAGGTGAACCAGGTCGAACCCCATGTCGCCGGGTCTGGCTATGCCTGCTATCGCGTTCAGATTCGCGCCATCATAATACAGGAGGGCTCCAACCTCATGGGTCATGTCGGCGACCTCTCTGATTCTCTTCTCGAATATCCCCAAGGTGTTGGGGTTGGTGAGCATCATCCCCGCCGTCCTGTGGGAGAGCACTGATTTGAGGGCCTCCACATCCACATACCCGTACTCATCGCTCGGTACTTCCACGACAGCGAAGCCGGCCATGCGGGCGCTGGCCGGGTTCGTCCCATGGGCTGAGTCGGGTATGATCATTTCCCTTCTAATCTTCAGTTCTCCACGGGATCTGTTGAACTCTCTAATCATGAGGGCACCTGTCAGCTCTCCCTGGGCTCCGGCGGCGGGTTGAAGGGAGAACCTGTCCATTCCAGTGATCTCCTCCAGAAATCCGGCCAGCTCGTGGAGGATCTCTAGGATTCCCTGCACGGTGTCTACGGGTTGATCAGGGTGGAGATGCTTGACCTGCGGGTGGGCGGCGATCTTCTCCATGATCTTCGGGCTGTACTTCATCGTGCAGCTGCCCAGCGGGTATGTTCCGGTGTCCACGCCGAAGTTCATCTGTGAGAGCCTCGTGTAGTGTCTAACTATCTGGGGCTGGGAGACCCTTGGGAGCCCGATCTCCCGACGAATCATCCCTTGGGGGTATCTTTGTTCCAGCCCGCCGACTTCCTTGATAATACCTTCTTCCAGCCGAACGGGCTGGTAGCCAACCCTCCCAACACCCGAAAGTTCGAAGATAAGGCGTTCATCCCATCTGGCTTGTCTGAAGCCCGTCAGGGGTCACCGCCTAGCAGGTCCTTGACAATCTCTACGTACCTATCTAGGTCTTCCTTCGTATGAACATCGGACACTCCCGTCAGAACGGATTCACCGTAGTGGGGGAAAGCGTGAGTCGTCTCCGTTCCTAGCAAGACTCCTCGATCTATGCCCTGTCTCACGAGTTGTCCGGCTTTCTTGGTGCCTTCGAACGAGACGAGGAAATCACGGTAGAACGACCCGCTGTATGGGGGAGAGGACAGACCCACGTCTTTTCGCAGCTTTTTGGACAAGTACGCGGCTCTGTGGGAGAGGTCTTCCGAAAGCCTTCTGAAGCCTTCCTCTCCTAGAAGGGATAGGTAGATGGCGGCTGCGGTTGCCGAGAGGGTCTCGTTTGTGCATATGTTTGATGTCGCTCTCTCCCTTCGTATGTGTTGTTCTCGGGTCTGAAGGATCATGGTGAACGCCCTCTGGCTACGGTCCAGTGTCTTCGTCATCCCCATGATCCTGCCTGGTATCTGTCGGAGGATCTCTCTTTCCCGTCTGGTTGCGAATATGCCCAAGAGAGGGCCGCCTAAGAAGGGTGAGGAGCCAAGAGGCTGTCCCTCGCCAACGACAATGTCAGCGCCGTACTGTCCCGGTGGCTTCAAGATGCCCAGCGAAAGCGGGTCCACACCGACGATGAGTAGCGCGTTCCTGTCGTGGAGGAGCTCCGCGATGTCTCTAGGGCTCGGTTCGATGCTGCCGATGTAGGATGGGATCTCTACGTAGAGGGAGGACGTCTTGTCGTCGATATCTTCTTTGAGTTTCTCCAGGTCCAGCGTTCCCGCCTCCCAATCGGCCTCAACCGCCGTAACATTGATTCCTGCCCCCCTAGCGTAGGTCTCTATCACCCTTCTGCGATGGGGTCCTATGTTGGAGGCAATCAACGCCTTGCCCCGATGTGTCACCCTTGACGCCATCAACACTGCCTCGGCGGCAGCGCTTCCCCAGTCGTACATGGAGCTGTTGGCCACGTCCATGCCTGTAAGCTGACACACCATGCTCTGATACTCAAACAAGGCTTGTATGATTCCCTGACTGATTTCGGGCTGGTAGGGCGTGTAGCTAGTCAGAAACTCTCCCCGTGACAGCAGGTGTGAAACGACGGCAGGCACATTCTGGTTCCATACCCCTCCCCCGAGGAACGCCGTCAGATCAAGGTTCTTGCGAAGTTTCACCTCTACGACACCCTTGATCTCGTCCTCTGTGACCGGGCTGGGCAGGTCCAGGTTTCCTTCGATCCGGATGTTCTGTGGTACATCGAGGAAAAGGGCGTCGAGGGAATCCACGCCTATCTCTCCAAGCATCTCGGCCACGATGTCGTCGTCATCGTTAGGCAGGTAGGCCCTCACTTCACGTCCCCCCAGTGTCCACCATCATCATATTATGCACACAGAATCATGTTACTGATCTCTGTCTTTCCCGATGGCTGTGTAACCGATCGTTCTACTCAGGGAAAAGGCCAAGGTTTAAATCAGGTTCTTAGTTTAAATGGGTGGGGGATGGCTTGGACGAGCCTGTGTCTAACAGAAAGGGCCTAGCCCGACTGCATCTGAATGCTGTCATCCTCGTTCTTCCAACCAAAATCTCAACACCCCTATTGGCTACTTTCGTGGTCAGGTACGTTCCCGAGATTGTCGTCGGCAGGCTTCACTTGGACGCCTCTGAGCTGCGGTCTTCCGACGGGCACGTCAAGCTGTGGGTGAGGAATGTCGGGTCGGCCAGCGTCGTCCTGACGACCGTTTATGTTGAGGCTTCGGACGGAGCTGTTGTAGCCGTTCAATTGGACTCTGCAGGGTTCATCAGTCCGCGAAGCGTTGAACTCATCCAAGCCATCCCTCCGCTTCAAATGGAAGCTGGAAGGACGTATGCCGTCACCTGTACTGGATCGAGCGGCTTGCTCAAAGCCAGCCTGAGAGCTCACTGACGGGGTCGGTCATGAACCGTTTTCTATGCAAGGCCGGTTGAAGTTGACTCGAACCGATTCGGCTCCGTACTTGATTCGAGTGAAGATCGGTGACAGGGAGATCGAGATAGGGGGAACCAAGGAGGATGTGCTGGCCACCTTCGAGGAGCAGCTTCCGGCCATAGTCGAGAAGACAATCTCCGCCTTCGTTCAAGCTGAGCAGGGTAGGGCGGAGGGGATCGAGGAGGCGGAGATGGCGGAGGGCAGACTGAAGGCAGAGTATCCTTCCATACCGACTGTGAAGAGCTGTTCCGAGGGGGTGGTGGAGCTCTTCAAGACAAAGTGGGGGATGAGGCCGAGAACGATCGGAGACATCAGGGAAGCTCTGAGAGCAAACGAGGTTCTATATCCTGTGACGACCATCTCGGGGGTCCTTGTAAACCTTACGAGGCACGGGAAGATCCGGCGCTGGAAGACAGCCAGCGGATACGTGTACGTCCTGCGGTAGCCCCATCGATTCTTCCTCTTGCCTGGCTTCGTCGAGGCTTTTCCCGATGTCCCGGAACAGAAAGGCTAATAGAGGTTTCAGTCAATTCATTATAGTTTGAAGAAAAGCAGTTCTGTTTTAGGGGTGTTGAAATGGTCGAACTGAATCCCGTTGACATACTCTTGGCGTCATCTCACGACATTCTAGGCATCGTGATGATCATCTACATCGCCGTGATTCTGAGACGGTTTAAGGGCCTCCCGAGACTGGAGAAGCCGTGGTGGGCCATGGTGGCGGCACTCGTCATCTTCCTGGTGGGCAGCGTGATCAACACCCTCCGTGCCATATTTGCACCGTTCCAGGTCGGACCTGACCTTCAATTAATCTACGAAAGCATCGCGCTGGCTGTCCAGATTTTCAACACGTTTTTCATTGTGGCGCTGGCCTTCGCGATCTACTTCTTCAAGAAAGCTTGGGAAGAGCCTAGATGAGCACCATTCAGAGGAAGGCGTTCAGGGTCTTCCTCCCCGGGTTGCCGGAGGGCGGCCTTCGTCCGGGTACCACGCTGATCCTGGTGGCCCCGCCGGGCGGAGGGAAGACCACGTTCTGTCTCCAGTTCCTGTGGGAGGGTCTAAAGCAGGGGGAGAAGGGAGCCTTGGTCTGTTTCGATGCGCCTGTATCAGACTACTTGGAATACTTTAGGGGGTTCGGCCATGAGGCGGAACCCTACGTTGACCGAGGGTCGCTTCATCTAATAGATTTCTTCGATAGGAAGCCGGAGAGCATCGGCGAGGTGAGTTCCACGATCGAGAGCATCATGGAACACCTACAACCCGAGCCCACCCGCCTCGCGGTGGACTCCCTGTCGGCTATGGGTCTCTATTTCCAGGAGGATTTCCTTCCCCCGTGGGTCCTTCACATACGTGCGAGTCTGAAGGAAAAGAACGCTCTGGCGTGCTTGGTCATCGATTCGGAGGTGCATCCGAAGGCCTTGGTTTCAGCTTCCCAGACGGTGTCTGACGGGATGCTGCAGATGAAGATAGAAGAGGCCCCCTCGGGAGAGCTCAGGAGGTTCTTCAGGGCGTACAACCTGAAGGGAGTTGCCCACTCTACGAAGTGGGTTCCCTACCAGATCACCTCTGAAGGAATAAAATACCTTGTGTACAAGATCTAGAGATCCTGGCAGATGCATGAGGGGGATTTGCTGAGCTCTGGACACCTGTCACTCGTTCCCAAAATGTGCTGAGAATGCACGTTCAAACAGAAACGAATGGTAAAATATGGGTACACGGTTATTCAAGTAGGATAGAAGCGTAGCCTCCCTTCGCCAGCATAGGACGAGCCGGGTTTGAGTAAACAGAAGAGACTAAAGCAAGTCAGCGGAAAGGAACGTGGGGATCCTCCCGAGACAGGTGTTCAACAGGTCGAGAAGGAACCTGCAACTGTCGAAGAGAAGCAAGAGTTCATCGACAGATACATCGTCATCGAACCGTTTGGGATGGCCGCCATAACCCGGGGCCCCGAGGGAAAGCTGCGATACTTTGTTGTTGAACCCGAGCTGGACGAGGG
>JAUWBL010000180.1 GCA_030601715.1 Candidatus Geothermarchaeota archaeon
GCGGGTCCAACCCCCTTCGTACCGACTAGCTCCTCATAGTCCCGCGGCTGGAACTCATAGGCCCCTTGTAGGGTGGTCCAATTCATCCTCTTCGGCATCGAAAGGAAATCCTCCAAGGATCTGTCACCTATCTCGCCTCCCGACCCCCAAACCTCCAGCCTCGTCTGGTCCCTAGGTACGATGGAAGCTAGGAGCCGCCGCACCCTCCTCGGCGTCTCTCGAGCCAAGTCCACTGAGACGTCCCTTGTGGCTGAGCTCTGCTTCGACGTCATGTCCAAGGCCGCCGGTCTGGCCACTTCACCCGTGATCGCGCTGTGGGGTTCGTCCACGAAGCTGGTCAGCGCCATGGACAACCAATGATACCTTCGGGCGGTGCGATCTCCCGCGTTCATGCCTTGCTGAATCACCGCCCATCGGCCGCCTGAGTCCAGGATCATGGCATGGTGATAGAGGGAGCAACCGTCCTGAAGAACCGCGTTGTCGACTTTGGCGGTCATCTTGCTCGCGTTCTGGAGGACTTCGATCTTGCCCTGGGACAGGCCCAGACTCACGCCTGCTTCACCGAGCTCGTAGGGAGCCCTCCTCGAAGCCCTCCCCTTCCCCCCGACAACGGCGACGCTGTGCTGTTCGGGGCTCAGGCAACTCTTCAGGACTCCCGTGACCACAGTCGTGACGCCGGAGCTGTGCCAGTCGAATCCCAGCACGCAGCCAAAGCACTGAAACCAGAACGTGTCCGATAGGCGCTGCAAGAATTCGTAAGAGCCAAACTCGTCAATGATGACCGTCGTCATCGCGCCCGCCAGCTTCGCCATTCGCTTGGCCAGCCATGAGGGCGTTCTCCCTCTGTGGAGAGGGAGCTCGGCGCCCCCGACTCTCCTAGCAGAGGACATCGACGCTGTTCCCTGGTCAGTCGACCTCTATCGTGGTCCGGGCGAGCTTAGCCATCACCGCCGCCTCGTCATAATCCTTCGACGCGTAGAGTTGCTCGGCCTTCCCCAGCCGATCCCTTGCCTTTTCCACCACGTCCCCCTCCTTCTTCGTCTCAGAGATCAGGCTGCTCGCGACGTTGATGAAGCCGTAAGCCCGCCACTTCCTCTGCAACTCCTCCTTCGGAGGGACCTCCCACTGGGAAACCTCCCTGTAGGCCGGGGAAATGCTCTCCTCCTCAGGCTTCCTCCTAACTAACCACCAAGGGAGCAAGAAGGTGGCGGAGCCAAGCGTACCAAGGAGAAGGGTGGGTATCGTGGCGAGCCACACCCCCACCAACGTGCTCCCCACGAATCCTGCTCGAAAGTAGCCGGACATCCTTCGTTCAAAGACAAGGCGCGAGACATGGGCTAGCACCAAGAAGTAAGCTATCAGATACAGAGCTGTGATGCTGGGCTCCCATCCGAGAAAGTACCCAGCGCCAAGGATAGGTGACGCTATCACAGCAGCGCCGATCAGGCGTATGGCGGCGTGGACTGAGATGTAACCAATAGAGGATAGGAGCCCCGAGAGACCTCTCAGCTGCAAGCGTCCCACCTGACACGACTACGATTGTCTATGGAGTGTTCTGCAAATAAAGACAGGAGCGCAGACCAACCTTCCTCGGCTCGCTGTGTCTAGGCATGGTGTACCAACGCAGCCTAGGCAATCCACCTATCTAGATGCTGTACACTGATCAGCTTGTCCAACTCATGGTCTACCGGTTCTTGAGACCCTCCGAGGCGAGATGCGTTCTCTGTGACCGGTATGACGTGACCGTATCCCAGGAGCTGGAGGTCTGTGGGTGGTGTATCCGAGACCGTCCGGACGATGCCCTGCCCAGCATTCGGGGGGTCCACGCGAAGGCCAGGGCCAGGTTCGGCCTTCCTGAGTCGCCTCCCAGGAAGAGGGGCGGTGTGCCGTGCAACCTGTGCGCGAACGAATGCACTATGGGGGTGGCGGAGAGCGGTTTCTGTGGTCTCAGGAGCAACCTCGCGGGAAGGCTCGTTGCCAAGGCAACATCAACCCTAGGCCTTCTCTCCCACTATCGTGATCCCCACGTCACCAACTGCTGCAGCAACTGGTTCTGTCCCGCGGGCACCGGCGCCGAATACCCGAAGTATGCCTACCGCAACGGTGCTGAGACGGGGTACGAGAACCTGGCGATCTTCCTGTACGGCTGCAACTTCAACTGCCTCTTCTGTCAGAACTGGACCCACAAGAAGATCGGAGAAGCTCGGACATGCACCGTGGAAGAGCTCGTAGACACCACCATCCATGAATCCAGGATCAGTTGCTGGTGCTTCTTCGGTGGCTCGCCGGAGCCCCAGCTACCCTTCACCATCAACGCTTCGAGGAGGATCTTGGAGACTCTCAAGGGGAAGAGGATCCTGCGGATCTGCTACGAGTGGAATGGCTGCGGAAACAGGGTGCTTGTCAAGAGGGTCGGAGAGATCGCTCTTGGCAGCGGCGGGAACATCAAGTTCGACTTGAAGTGCTACGACCCCAACCTGAGCGTCGCCCTCAGCGGTGTACCCAACGAAAGAGCATACGAGAACTTCGAAATGCTCTTCCACACGTACTACGGAGAAAGAAGCCAGCTGCCACTGCTGACGGCTACGACCCTTCTGGTTCCTGGATATGTAGACGCCGAAGAAGTTGACAGAATAGCCTCCTTCATAGCCGAACTCGATCCAGAGATACCTTACAGCCTCCTGGTGTTCCACCCCGACTTCCTGATGTGGAATCTCCCGGTCACACCTAGGAGACAGGTACGGGAATGCCTAGAGGCTGCGAGCAGACACCTTCACCGAGTAAACGTGGGAAACCTGAACCTACTAGCGTTGACGAAGCATCAGCCTTGGCTTTCATAGTATCGCCCGGAGAATCTCATTATCAGGTTTCGAAACGGAGTCGCCATCAGGCAAGACGCAGCCTCGGAGCGACCTGATGCCGGTTAGGGCAGAGAACTCTTCTTCAAGCACTCTGATCGATCTTTAGGAGTGGAAGCCACCTGCGTTGAGTCGAGGCAAGGGAGT
>JAUWBL010000168.1 GCA_030601715.1 Candidatus Geothermarchaeota archaeon
ACAAATCCACCGGTCACCGCCGTGCTGAGAAGATCGATTTCAAACCCTGAAAGATCCCAGTAGGAGCCCAACTGAGGAATAACGGCATTTGCACTGAACCAGAGGGTGAGAGCAAGAAACTGCGCAACCGACAAAACGAGGAGAACCGCATCCCCTGATCTCCGTTTGAGCACAAAAATAAGATGACTCTGAAACATATAATAATTTTTTTGAGCACCTTCATAGAACCAGCGCCACACAAGCACGAGGGCGATACCTACCAACATCACATGCGTGAAGACGGAAACGCGTTCGAAAATGTTAAGACTTCCCGAGGAATATTACATTTTGAGATGGAGAATGACTGCTGAAGAATCAAGTCGTGATATCGATGTCCTATTGAAGGAGGGAAGGCTTTTCAGCCCATCCAAAGAATTCGTGGAACAATCCAACGTCTGGAAGTGGATGGTTACCCACGGGATAAAGAGCTACGACGAACTGCTGGAGAAGGCCCTTGACCTGGAGTGGTTCTGGGGCGAAGTATCAAAAGACGTGGTAGAGTGGTACACACCTCTTGAACGTGTTCTGGAGTGGGATCGCCCCTGGGTCAAATGGTACGTCGGAGCCAAGTACAACATCGTTCACGACGCCTTGGACAAGCATGTGGAGACATGGAGAAAGAACAAGGTAGCCTACATCTGGGAAGGGGAACCCGGGGACGTGAGGAAATTAACATACAGGGACCTCCACGTCGAGGTCAACAAGCTCGCCAACGCCATGAAAAGCCTCGGGGTTGAGCGAGGCGATAGGGTTGGGTTATATCTTCCGATGATATTGGAGCTCCCCATCGCGATGTTAGCGTGCGCGAAGATAGGTGCGATTCATAGTGTCGTCTTCTCTGGTTTCAGCGCGATGGCCTTGAGGGATAGGTTAAACGATAGTGAGGGAAAGCTAGTCATCACATGCGACAGCTTCTACAGACGCGGGAAAACAATCCCGTTGAAGAAACAGACAGACCTCGCATTAGAAGCGGCGCCGTCTGTTGAAAACGTCATAGTCTACAAGCGTACCGACGAGAGCGTCCCTTGGATCGAGAACAGGGATCACTGGTGGCATAACATCACAAGCGATCAACCGACTCAGTGCCCAACAGAGGTGATGGATGCGAACGACACCCTCTATCTCCTATACACCTCAGGAACCACCGGAAAACCCAAGGGAGTGATTCATGCTCACGGTGGCTACGCCGTCGGAACATCTCAGACGCTCAAGTGGGTCTTTGATCTAAAGGACCGTGACATATGGTGGTGCGCCGCGGACATAGGATGGGTGACAGGGCACAGCTACATAGTCTATGGCCCCCTGATACTCGGAGCCACTTCGGTGATGTACGAGGGAGCACCGGACTACCCGGACCCCGGGAGATGGTGGTCGATCGTCGAGAAATACGGAGTGACAACCCTCTACACAGCTCCAACCGCCATCAGGCTGTTCATGAAATATGGGGAGAAGTGGCCGGCAGAGCACGACCTGTCCTCGCTGAGATTGCTCGGCACGGTGGGGGAGCCGATAAACCCAGAGGCATGGATCTGGTACTACAAGAACATAGGCGGTGAAAGGTGCCAGATAATGGACACCTGGTGGCAGACAGAGACAGGAACCTTCTGCATCTCCCCGCTACCGATCACCCCTCTGAAGCCCGGGACGGCGACAAAACCCCTGCCAGGCTTCTCAGCGGATGTGTACAACCCCGCGGGCGAGAGCGTCCGAAACGTAGGTGGCGAGCTGGTCATGCTCACCCCCTGGCCGGGTATGCTCAGGGGTCTCTACAAAGATCCAGATAGGTACGAGGCACTGTACTGGAGCAGGTTTCCCGGCGCCTACCTAGCTGGGGATGTGGCGAGGATAGACTCTGACGGCTACTTTTGGATCCAGGGGAGGTCAGACGACGTACTCAAGGTTGCGTGACATAGAATAGGTAACTCTGAGGTGGAATCCGCATTAGTCAGTCACCCAAATGTGGCGGAGGCAGCTGTGATTGGAAAGCCCCACGAGATAAAGGGCGAATCCATAACAGGGTTCGTGATACTGAGAGAGGGCGTGGCTCCCAGCGAAGAACTAAGGGAGGCGCTGAGGAGACACGTGAGGACCGAGCTGGGAGCGATCGCAAGACCAGATGAGGTGCTTTTCGTCTCAGACCTGCCAAAGACCCGAAGTGGAAAGATAATGCGTAGGGTTATCAGGGCGAAGGCTATTGGCGCGCCGGTGGGGGATATCTCTACACTGAGGAACCCTGAGGCCGTCGAGGAGATAGGCAGAGCAAAATAGAGGCTTTAAGCAGAGGTTCTCGACCTTTGCTAGAGCGAAGTATAGTACATTTGCTCCCGACATCATTGGTAACGAATGCCGTCGACCCTCTCCGAGAACCTTGTCTAGGAGCACGTTTTTATATGGTTTCCATTAATCACTTGTGATCCCCCATGAGCGGGAGACCCAAGATCTTCGGCCACCTCCTGACGGAGGTCATCAGGGCCGGCAAGTGCGTGAGCTGCGGAACGTGCGACGCCGTCTGCCCGGTGGGCACCATAAAACTGGAGGAGGGCACCCCCCAACTCGTGGGATTGTGCATAGCATGCCAGCTGTGCTACTGGAACTGTCCAAAAGCAGTGTTCGACGAGGCCGAGGTCGAGACGGAGGTCTTCGGCAGGGCTCGGACAGAAGAAGAGGCCGCGATCGGCGTCCACGAGGCCATCTACACGGTCCGGGCCAAGGAGGGTGACATCCTCGGGCGCGCTCAGGACGGGGGGGCGGTCACGGCTATTCTGTCCAATTTCCTCTCGGATGGTGGAGATGGAGCCGTGGTGACCGGCGTCGACGAAGGGAAGATCTGGGCCGCCAGGCCCCTCGTCGCCTCGACGAGGGAGGACATCCTGAGAGGCGCAGGGACCAAGTACACCTCAAGCCCAACCCTCGTCGGCGTGGCCTCTGCCCTCCAAGAGTTCGGGATGAGGAACATCGCTGTGGTCGGAACCCCCTGCCAGATGAGGGGGCTGAGGCTAGTCGAGACCGGGACGTACCAGGATTCCAGGATCGTCGATGCGGTTCACCTCAAGATCGGGGTGTTCTGCATGGAGGCCTTCAGCTACCCGAGCTTCATGGATTACCTCGCGAGCGAGGG
>JAUWBL010000091.1 GCA_030601715.1 Candidatus Geothermarchaeota archaeon
CTCATTGACATGGCACTGGGGATAGGCAAACAGACAGTTGATTCTCTGCCTGCGGAACATGTGGAGATCGACAGAGGCCAACTCTTGCAGGGGAGCGATGTGCCCGGCGGCTTCATGAGGTATCGGATAACGGATTCGGGCATCTCTTCCCGCTTCATCCCGGGGACAGCCGAGGCAACCCTCATAGCGAGCAGTGTTGAGCACGACGAGACTGGTCTCTACTCCGAGGACCCGGAGAACAGGGTGAGGATGACTGAGAAGAGGCTGAGAAAGATGGAGACCATACGAAGGGAGATCGCTCATCTCAAAGTCTTTGGAGACGATGAGGCTGGAGTTTCCCTCGTAGGCATAGGATCCGTCAAGGGCTCATTACTCCACGTGTTGGAGAGAATGAGCGAGGATGGGTTCAACGCGAGGTACGTCGACATCCCATGTCTGCTCCCCTTCCCTCGGGAGGAGATGAATCGAATTGTCGCCTCCTCCGACAAGGTGCTCGTCGTCGAGCACAACTCAACAGGTCAGCTCTTTCGATACATCAGAAGTCACATCGAAGCCTCGGGGGAACTGAAGAGCATCACGAAGTTCGACGGAACACCATTCAGGCCAAACGAACTCTACCAGCTTCTGAGGGAGGAGATCTGATGTCCCTACCCACCGACTTCAAGAGAAAGAAACCCCTGTGGTGTCCCGGTTGCGGCGACTACGCGATCCTCAACTCTCTCCAGAAAGCCTCCTCGGACCTCGGACTGAAACCCCACCGAGTGGTTCTGGTGGCGGGCATTGGGTGCTCCGGGTTCCTCTGGTCTAACTACAACTCCAACAGCTTCAAGGCCATCCATGGGAGGGTACTTCCGGTGGCAACTGGAATCAAGCTTGCCAACCCCGACCTCACGGTCATAGGGGCGAGCGGCGACGGAGACGCCTACAGCATCGGAGGCAACCACCTTATCCACACGATACGCCGCAACCCCAACATCACATACATCGTAATGGACAACCAAGTCTATGGAAACACCAAGGGCCACACATCGCCCACGGCCCACGTCGGGTTTGTGACCAAATCCACCCCTTATGGCTCGGGGGAGCAACCCGTCCAGCCTATGACCCTAGCCTTGGCCACAGGAATCAGCTTCGTGGCACAAGGCTTCTCCGGCTACCCTCGACAGCTGGCGGATCTGATTCGGAGAGGAATTCAGCACAAGGGTTTCGCCTTGATCAATGTGCTAAGTCCCTGTGTCGTGTTCAACAGAGAATACACCTACGACTGGTTCCGGGAGCATCTTTTGAACCTGGATGAGGATGAGTCGCACGATTCGGAGAGCAGGGAGGAGGCGTTCAAGATCTGTACGAACGACGACCGGGTCCCGATTGGAGTCGTCTACGCAAAGGAAAGAGCTAGCTATCAAGACATGCTGCCAAACCTATCCCGAACGGCAATCGTCCGACAGGATCTCAAAGGAGATCTGGCTAGACTCAGTCGACTCCTAGAAGGATTCTCCTAGTAGGCAGCTCTCGGGTTCTATGGTACTGAGCTGGCGAACCTAGATCTATCTGTTGAGGATCCTGTGGGAACCATGGACCCCAGTAGGGCAAAAAAGAGCGTACTCGCACCGAGTACCGAGAAGTTGAAAATGAGGTCAGGTACTTCGATGCTCGTGAAAACAACCCTTTGACCGTGCTGCCAGTATAGATCAGCAGCATCGCTGATTCCGACCAGATTCAGCAACTCTTCTATTCCATGCTCGGCGACGTGGTCAGTGACTTCGTATGGCCTATCCTAGAGTTCGATTTTCTCCCCTCCACTCAGCTCGTCGTCAAACGTCAGTTCCAGTGGAATAACCTATCAATCCGCGAACTTTCGCTACCTCAGCAACGACATCAAGGCCTTCTACGGCTGCCACCCCTTGTGCGTGCTTGAACAGAGTAGTGAGGACCCTTCGGCTAGTAGTCTTGCCGGCGCCGTTTGAGCCCAGGAATCCGAAAACCCTGCCACCCTCCACCCGAAAGCTGACGTGATCCGCTGCCACCACATTTCCGTTGAAGACATCGGTGAGTTCCTGCGTCTCCACGATGGCGTCCATCTCAGGCAATTTCTTCAAACGCTTGCCCTAACTCAAACCGTTATATTTCACCGATATATTCCAACACATCGTAGTACTTGGGAAAGCGCAGCACGAGCAGAGCATGCCATGGCAGAACTACTACCCCTTGAAGTGATCCTGCAATCCGTCTGGATGCTGTTCATCTTCGGCACCTTCTTCTATGGCCAACGGCTACAGCTCTTTCTCACGATGCGCCGCATCAAAAAGAAGCTCGCACAGCTCGAACGAATGAAGAAAGACGCCAGAGCCAAGCTGACCGGGTCGATCATGAAAGTCAACCCCGATGAGGAAACGGTGAGAGGAGGCCTAGATCAGCTCCTAGACATGTTTGCCATCGCGCCGGTGAGCCTCGACCCCAAGGGAATCGTGTGGAAACTGGAGAGCATCCTCGACACCTACGAGGGAAAGATGAAGGAGGGGATCCGGAAGCTGGCCCCCGCGGCGGCAGAGACCGAGGTCGACAACCTCTCCAACCTCTTCGAGGCGTCCCACGGGCTGCACATGATGTTCAAGATCGTCCGCCACTTCTACCTCATGGCCAAGAAGACCCATAGCCCTATGACCATCGTCATGCTCCAGATGAACCTTCCCTGGATAATGGAGCAAGCCGAGGCCTATCACGCCTCCCTAGATGCCTTCGCTGAGGGAAGATCAATCGGGGACGGTGTCGGACCCATGGTGGCGACCAGACTGATCAAGGAGAAGACGGTGAGAGAAGTCGCCAAGGATACCGTCAGCGCAGCCATCGATGTTCAGGGAAGAAAAGTGTTTGTCGTCAAGGCCAAGGGACCAGGAGGGAACGTGGGCAAACCGGGAGAAGCTGTCAGGAGAATCATCAAGCGGAACAAGAACATCTCCCTGATCGTAACAGTGGACGCCGGGCTGAAGCTTGAGGGTGAGAGGTCGGGGGAGATCGTGGAGGGATCTGGAGCCGCCATCGGGGGGCCCGGTGTGGAGAGGTTCAAGATCGAGGAGATAGCCACCGAGTTCGGGATCCCCCTGCACGCCATCGTCGTGAAGATGTCGGAGAAGGAGGCCCTCAGCGGCATGACGGAGGAGATCGAAGGCGCATTGGAGGAGGCGACCGAGCGCGTCATATCAACTATCCTTGGACTATCCGAACTGGGCTCCAGGGTTGTCGTCGCCGGCATAGGCAACACCATCGGCGTCGTCTGAACCCCCTCTTCCAGCCAGCCCCATATCATTCCACTAACACTTTTTCTGGGAGGAAGGGCGGCATGAAGCTCAAAGAGGTACTGGGCTACGTACGGCGAAGAGTGCGACTCATCCTCCTTGTTTCCTTCGTCCTTTTCCTTGCCGCGTGGAGCTTCCTGTACTGGCCCTTCCTATACCACCCTCTCGGACTGAGGCCCATGCCTTGCGCCGACGCTTCCCCCATTGCCCTAGAAGAGCCTGTCCTCTTCATCGGAGACCTACACGTCACCACTGACGACGATGGGCGCCGCTTCGAGAACCTTCGAGCATTCATCACCGACAGGGGAGTTGGGAGCCTCGTCATCCTAGGCGACCTCTTCGACACCCCCGGCGACTACTACGCCCTGGAGAAGAACGAAGAGGGCGAATTGGGATCGGCTAAGGCATTGATGCACATCTTGGGGCTAGAGGGTTTGAGGCTGAACACCTACGTCGTGTGGGGAGGTATCCACGACCCCAACGACTTGGAGCTGGAGGTGTCCTATGATGGAATCGGCCTGCAGACCCTGGGCACGTGTGCCAGGATAGGGATCGGCGAGGTGCAGGTCTGGGCGCTCCACGGCCACGAGGTCTTCGGCGGCGTCGACGGCTTCATAGCTTCAACCCTTGCTGGGAAGCCCTATCTGGAGGGCGTCTGGAAGGACCTGACCGAGCTCCCAGAGGGGCTGTGGATCATAGCGGCCCACAGCCATGTCCCGGGCCTTAACACCGAAGCCAGGGTAGCGAACACGGGAGGGTGGACGAGGGTTCCCCTTATGCAACCCGCAACGGGGAAGGGGATCCTTGTAAAGGATGGGACAGTCAGGCTTGTCTCGCTCACCGAAGGTGATCTGTTCTAAGGGATACGAGTCCAGCCATGACGGCACGTCAACGAGATGACCATCCTGAATGGCTTCGCTTGGAAGAAGAGCGCTAGAACCGCAACTCCTCTATCAGGATGAAGATCAAGACCTGGAGGGCTAGGATGAACAACCCCTCATCGGCGGTCAGTCTCTGATCGTCCGTTATCGACTTCTTAACCAGCCATACGGCTCCGGCGAAAGAGGCCAGCTGGAAGAGGAGGAAGCCGTTCACAGCCACCGGGGTTAGGAGGATTATGGCGCCGAAGGTTATGAGGAAGGTCTGCGTTACGCCGGAGAGAAGGTTTGCCAGGCCGATGGAGTGTTCCCCCCTGAGTCCCCCCGTGATGGCGATGCCGTGCTCTGGAACCGATCCCACAAAGGCTACCAAAGTGGCGGCTGCTACGGGGGCCAGATGAAAGGACTCGACGACCAGCTCGGTTGACGCCCTTATCGACTCAGCGGCGATCAAGATGATGAGGAAGCCAAGGGCTAGAAGGACGTAGGTCTCCCGCCGTGGGATCAATTCGCTGGGGATCTCTCTCCTCTCACCGCCAGATCTGAACAGAAAGACGGCGTAGACAAAGTAGGCGATGAGCATGAAGCCGCCCATCTCCCAAGGGAGAAAAGAGCCGACACCCCGCGTTAGACCCAGTGCGAAGATTAGCCCCGCCATCACTATCGATATCCTAAGGAGGTCGCTCTCCCTCTCGATGACCTCCTTAGGAACCCTGACAACGCCTCCGCTCTTGAAGCCCGCCAAGAGGATGTAAACAGCTATCAGGAGCAGGTTGAAGCCGGCCGTCAGGACCACAGCAATCACGGCGGTTTCCACTAGGGCGGAAACGCCGCTGGCCACCAAGAGGATGACAACAACTGCTTCCGGGATTCCGGAGGCGAACCCCGAGACCACCCCAGCTGCGTACTCTGAGAGCCCAGAGTGGTAGGCAAAGCTCTTGAGGGCTTTAACCAACCCTCCGCTGCTCACATAGATGAGGACCGAGCCTAAGGCGTACCCCAGGATGACGAAGGCCTGCATCTGTTGGGCGACGAAGGAGACAAGATAGAGTACTGCTAGGACGGAAATGAGAGCAACCTTGGCCCTAGTGAACTCCAGA
>JAUWBL010000174.1 GCA_030601715.1 Candidatus Geothermarchaeota archaeon
ACAAGGTGGTGGGCGTCGTGGGGTGGGGCAACTCCGCCCTGGAAGCAACGATCATGCTCTGCGACATAGCGAAGAAGGTCTATCTCGTGTTCCGGAGCGCCCAAATGGTGGGGCACTCAGCGCTGATACAGGATTGCATGAAGAGGGGGAACGTTGTGCCCGTGCCGCGGTCGAGGGTGACGGAGGTGAAGGGGGAACCCGTCCTCGAATCGGTCGTTCTGAAGGATGTAAAGACGGACGAAACACGGGATTTGGAGCTTGAAGGCCTGTTCGTGGAGATGGGGTACGTAGCGAAGACCGGGTTCGTGAGGGATCTCGTCGATGTCAACGCTAAGGGTGAGATAGTCGTCGGAAAGGACGGCTCCACCAGCCACCGCGGGATCTTCGCAGCAGGGGACGTCACCGACACGCCGTACAAGCAGGCGGTCATAAGCGCGGGGCAGGGAGCCACAGCCGGCCTATCGGCCTACCACTACGTCCAGAACCTCCGAGGAAAGCCGGCAGCGAAGGCGGACTGGAAGGCTCTGCTGAAGTAGAACCCATTATGAGCGCATACGAACTCTGCCGATTCTGTAGGTCAGAGAGGCGGATCTTCAGCCCTTGGGTTCCACATCAATGCGTATGCCGAGCTTGTCCTCCAATTGGGATATGTTTCGTCCGTCTCGGCCGATCAGTCGAGCGATTGCCTTCTGATCCACTCGCACCGCGACCCGCCTCGGACCCGTGAACTCGACCTCACACCTCTTGTCGTATCTGGCCAGCTCCTGACGGATCACCTGAGCCGCCAGCCTGTTGACGGGAGAGGGACCGGCTTGTCGTCTAGCTGCCTCCACCGGCATCACCACGCTCTCCTCGCCGTAGGTGTAGATCTCGTACTTCAACTTGCCCGACTCGAAGTCCTTGATCTCGACCACCGGCCTAGCAAGGTCGGCCTCCAGCATTCCCTCCGGCACCTTGACGGTGAGCTCTAGAGTCAACAGAGCCGAGATCCGGCCGTACTTGATGAAGATGACGGTGTCAAGGACGGATGGTATCATCCCCAAGTCCAGCCTGCCGATGAACCTCTGCACCGCGTCCACAGCGGCGGAGGCGTGGACCACTCCAACCATCCCCACGCCGGCCAGCCTGAGGTCGGCGAAAACCTTGAAATCCTTGGTCTTTCTAACCTCATCGAAGACCGTGTAGTCCGGCCTCACAAGGAGAAGGATGTCCGCCGTTTTCGCGAAACTCCCCCCTAAGGGGCCGTACTGGGTTATGGAGGGACCTACCTGGAGGTCTCTGGGCGACTCCATGGTCTTCACCACTTTCCCTAGGGAGGCGTAGAAGTCGGCCAGGCTGCTGCAGAAGGCGGTCTTCCCGCTTCCAGGGGGTCCTGCTACGAGAATGCCTTCCGCCCGCCTCCTGAGCCTATCCATCAAGCGATCCGAAAGATCGTAGTCCTCCAGTCTCAGCTTTATGACGGGCCGGACGACGGTCACCTCCAGACCGTCCGAGAAGGGTGGCCTCGTCACGGCGATGCGGTGCTCGCCGAGCTGGATCACCCTCGCCCCCTTTGTGTTTATCGCGATAGAGGCGTCGTCCCGGATTCTCGCGGCCTCATCGATCTCCTTGATTATCTCCTCAAGCTCCTCCTTGGTTAGAACCTTCTCTCGGAGCTCCACCATCTCGAACTTTCCCGGCTCGCCTCTCTTCGCCATGGGGACCACCCCTTCCTTGAGGTGGACCGACATCGTGTCCTCCTCGAAGAAGCTCTCGAAGCTGGGCTCCTCCAAGACGGGCTCACGCGGGAAGTATTCAGTCGGCAGCCCTTCAGCCTCCGCCACCAAGGCCTGGACGTAGTCGGCCGTCACCAGGATCCCGCCCTCCGCCGTGGCCACATCCTTGATGAGGGCGTCGATCCTCCCGCTGTTCGCCAGCCTGATGTCTTCCAATCTAGGCCGGTCCCCGACGAAGCGGATCTCCACACCTTTCTCCTCCGAGAGTTTCCTAGCGTTCTTCAACTCCTCCAGCCCCGTAAACCCGACCTCCCTGCCCTTGCTGGCCTGAGCCTGCAGTTCATCAAGTACTGCGTAGGGGACGACGATCTCCCGAAAGGCCCCTCCTTCGATCAACTCGGGGAGCTTGCCCCCAATGATCACAGAGGTGTCGACGACGGCCTTAGCGCCCTGCTCTCTCGGCAACTGGTGTCACTCCAAACATCACTACCTGGTGAGTCAATTTGTTTGCGCATCTACTTCTATCCCCAACTGACGGGTTGCCCCGACGGCAACGAGACGCATCCTACCGGGTTCTGGTCATGACAAAAATTTTTCTTAGGTCGTCTTGTTGGGGTATGGGCAGAGCTCCGCCACAGGGCACTCCGGGCACCTCGGCTTTCTCGCTTGGCACACCTTTCTCCCGTGGGCTATGAGAAGGAGATGCAGGTCTAGATAATCCTCTGGTCGGAACAGACCCATGAGGGACTGCCGGACGGCCTCGTAGCCGCCCCTCGGGGGAGCGAGGTCGAGTCTTCTGGAGACCCGGTTGACATGGGTGTCGACGGGAACCGTTGCTCTACCCCTGAGGAAAAGGAGGAGGACATCGGCCGTTTTGGGCCCTATCTTCGGGAGGCTCATCAGGGTCTCCCTCGCTTCATCCAGAGGGAGATCGAGGACGCTGTCCAAGTCTCCCCGGAATCTCTCCAGAACCTCCGAGGAGAGGGCCTTGAGGGCCTTCGCCTTGGTGCGGTACAGGCCTCCAACCCTTATGGCATCCTCTATCGTCTCGACATCGGCTTTCAGGATGGCTTGGGGGTCGATGCTGACCGCGTTCCTCAGGTTTTTGTAGGCTCGCATTGTGTTTCGTTCGTTGGTGTTCTGAGAGAGGAGGGTGACAACCAGGGTCTCGAAGGCAGTTCTCCTTCCTCGTGCCGATTTGGGTACAGCGAAGTCCTTGAACCTGATCTTGTGAACTTGTCTCAGAGTCTGGAGGATTCTTCCTTCCCTTGATCCGACCGCTGCAGGACTCATCTGAACTCGCTTTCGTCGGGCTCCGGCTTGTTGTAGGTCGACTCGCTTCGGAAGGCGCCGGATTTCTGTATCTCCGATGGCATTGAGGCGAATAAATAGAACTAATATG
>JAUWBL010000093.1 GCA_030601715.1 Candidatus Geothermarchaeota archaeon
GCTGCCGAGCCAGAACAGTAGGACGGTGTAGGGGATGGGGATGATGATGGAGGATGCGCCTAGGAAGCTCACCGCGGCAATCCCTCCGTATCTAACTGTAGGATCCATTTCCCGGAGCCAAGCTTCGAGATCGAGCTGTCCTAGGGCGCCCTGCAACGATTCCCCGAGGACCAATCCCTTGAAGGCGTCTTGGTAGTCGTGCATGAACCATGTCACGCCGACGACCACGAGTGGGATTCCTGCTCGACGTTTCCTGAGGAGGACTCCTACGACCATGAGCACAGCCCCGTAGACCCAGTGGTGGAAGGGTCGATACAGTATCAGTTTGGAGAGGTACAGGTCCCACAGGACGAGGGGGATCAACCCCAAGACAAGGGAGGCCATTATGATCCTCCATCGATCCCGGAGCCAAACTCGGATGCGTGACAGCTCCACGGTCACGTCAACTACTCACGAAGCACCTCATGATCAGTCGAGGTTTTTTTCCGCCGGTCTGGGCCACTTCCACAAATCCCGCCTTTCGGAAAGCATCCTTCTAATCCTGGTTCATCTGTCTGGCGAAGTTGATCTGGAGGTCCGCCAGCAGGCTGCTGAGCTTGTCCCCCTCATCATCAGGGATGTGAGGTTTCAGCTTCTCCACCAAGAACGCTACGGTGTCGACGGCCACGCGGGCTCGGTCGGAATCCTTCTTGATCTCGTCGCTGCCCGGGGCGGTCCTGAGGCCCATGTGGTGCCAGGCCTGGGTGCTGAGGATCTGGATGAACAGCCCGAGCAGGCTGTAGGTGTCTACTGTGGATAGATCCACGAGGGCGGGACCCTCCTCAGCCGCCTCCCTCGCCTCTTCTCCCTTCTCCTCCTCTCCCATCCTCTCTCCGGTCATTCTACTGTCTCCGATACCTGATTGGTGTGATGTCCAACATGTTAAATCCGGACCTCAACATGTGATGAGTCGGCTGGTTTCAAGATCTTGAGATGATCACAGGTTCTTGGATCGAAGTCCTACCCCTACGCGCCCCTGGATGTCATCATGGTCGACGACGCCAAGACAGCGGACATCCCCGTTGGAACCGCTTTGATATGCATCCGTGTTGAAGTTTAGGATGAGTAGTTTGTCTCTGAAATCCGACCTGGTCGTTGTCAACGCCGAAGTTGTGTCCCTAGACGAGGATGGCTCTGTAGCTGAGGCCGTAGCCATTCGTAACGGTGTCATAGTCTATGTTGGCGACAACGCTAGAATCGAGAGATTCACGGGTTCTGAAACCGAGATTCTGGACGCCCGAGGACACGCTCTGGTGCCAGGTCTGATAGACAGCCACATCCATCTCATCTGGTTCGGCTTCGCCCTCCACCGCCTCGACTTCAGAGAGGTTGATTCCATCGAGAACTTGAAGAAGGCCGTAGCCAGCAAAGCCGGAGAGCTGGAAGACGGCGAGTGGATCCTCGGAGCAGGGTGGGACCAAGAGAGATTCAAGGAAGAAAGGTATCCCAATCGGTGGGACCTGGACGAGGCAGCTCCCAGACACCCGGTGTTGCTCCACAGAGTATGCAGTCACATAGGGGTAGCTAACTCGTCAGCCTTAGAACTTCTCGGGATCTCTGAGGAGACACCCGATCCTCCGGGAGGAACGATAGACCGAAACAAGGATACAGGTCAACCCACTGGCATCCTACGCGAGACAGCCATGGAGGAAGGCATGGAGAAGGTGCCACCTCCTAGCCCTGAGGATTACGTAGAGGCAGCGGTTAATGCCTTGCAGTTCGCAGCTAGCCGTGGCTTGACTACCCTGCATTTCGTCTCAGTTACCCCGGAGGAACTCAGAGCGTGCCAAGAACTGCACCGACGCGGCCAACTGCCAGTCCGCCTGCGCCTCTACCTCTGGGTGGATTGGGCGGATTCCATGGTTGAACTTGGGGTGGAGAGGGGGCTGGGCGACGACTGGCTGAGGATCCAAGGAGTCAAGCTGTATGTTGACGGGTCTCTTGGAGCCAGAACAGCTCTGATGAGGGAGCCGTACTCTGACGAGCCTGACAACCTCGGAATGGCTAGGCTGGAGAAGGAAGAGCTGGAGAGAATTGTAAAGAAGACGGACCGAGCGGGTCTGCAGCTCGCCATCCACGGCATCGGAGACAGAGGTGTGGAGTGGGCCCTAGACGCCTTGGAGAAGGTGACAGGAAAGGGTGGCAATCCGTTGCGGCACAGGGTGGAGCACGCCTCGGTCTTGGCTCCCGACCTGATAGAGCGCATGGCCCAAAACGGCATCTTGGCTACGGTGCAGCCTCGCTTCATCATCTCTGACTTTTGGACCGTCGACAGGGTGGGTGAGGAGAGGGCTAGGTGGGTATATCCATTCAAGACGATGCTGGCCAGCGGCGTCAGAACGTCCTTCAGCTCCGATTGCCCCGTGGACCCTTTGGACCCCATATACCAGATGTACTCCGCCATAGGCAGAGGAGGAAAGGAGGGAATCGAAGCCTACAAGCTCACCAAGAAGGAAGCGGTGAGCGCCAAGGAAGCCTTGAGACTCTACACGGTGGCTGGAGCCTATGCAGCCCACGATGAAAACCGTCTAGGCTCCATAGAGGTAGGGAAGTTGGCGGATATGGTGCTTCTCTCAGGGAACCCCCTCGAAACGAGCTTGGACGACTTCCTTGACACAGAGGTCCTGGCCACCATCGTGGGTGGCAAGATAGTGTACCGACATAGAAACTAGGCTGATGAATCGCGAGACACCCCAGACCAGGGTTCCACCCACATCGCTTCAATGGGTAGGGACGCGCTGTTTATCGGTGATTTGATGCAGCACGCTGTGCAGTACACTGAGCCTGACTGGGAGAGCGTATCCACGTGGCAGAATAAGCGCCCTGATCAAGCTAATTTTGAGGAGGCTTCCACATGAAACCACACGAGTTTAGGGAGAAGTGTAGAGGCATACTGCCGGTGCAGTTCTGCCCGTATACGAAGGACCGCAGGTCTGTGGATCTCGAGGCCTTAGAGACCAACACCCGGTTCTTGGTTGATTTCGCCAAGACAGGAGATAAAGACCTAGTTATGCTAACGAACGGCAGCACCACAGAATTCTATGCGAACTCCATCGAGGAGCAGAAGAGCGTCATCAGAACCGTTGTTGATACCGTTAGCGGAGCCATACCTGTGATCGCCGGAGTATCACAGGCCGGCACAGCACAAACCATCAGAATGGCTAAATACGCCGAGGAAGCAGGCGCAGACTGCGTCATAGCGGTTACGCCCTACTACCACACGCCCTTCAAGGAGGGACTCTACCAACACTACAAGGGAATAGCCGAGGCAGTAGACATAGGCGTCATAGTTTACAACAACCCAGCTGTCTCAGCGGCGAACATCGATCCCGAGCTGACGGCGAGGCTGTCCAAGATCGACAACATCGTGGCCCTAAAAGACAACACCCCTCTCCCAACAGAATGGTTCTCGAAGACCAGACTCGTCAGACCAGAGGACATGGCCCTCTGCATCGGGACGGGTGAGGTCAACTATGTGGCCGCAGCAGCCTTCGGATTCAGGTACAAGAGCTTCGTAACCAACCTCGCAAACTACGCACCACAGCTAAGCTACGCGGTCTATGAGGCAGTGGAAAAGGAAAGGGACTTCGCGAAAGCTAATGGGTTGCTGCTGACCACAATCGCGCCGATACGAACCCTCATTAGTAAGTTTACGGAAAGACGAACAAAGATCTCTATTCTGCCATCCGGCTACGGAGGAACGTTCATATACCAAGCAGTAGGCAAAGCAGCGATGGATCTAATTGAAGGACTGTATGGGGGTCCATGCAGACTACCCATGGAAGAGCTAACAGACGCGGAAAAACCGGAACTCGAAGCGGTACTAAGAGAAATAGGCATACTCTAGAACCGAGCTGTTACAGTTCACACGATGCTCACTAGGTACTGCCTTGTTCCTAGTCGAAGTATCTATCTTAGGTCTTTGGGTTGGCTCTCGTCGGGTGTGAAGGTCCGAGTGCAGTGACACAACTCAACCTTTAGCAACCTAGGCCGAGAAGCCCCAGCATGATAATAACTCCGCCGAGGGCGCCGACCATCCCCAATCCCGGCATCTTCAGCTTGAAGGACTTCTTGCCTCCGAGGAAGGTGGACTTTCGCCCGGCTGAACTGATGGTAGTCTACGATGCGACGTCCGCCGACCCGGACAGAAACGAGTTCGAGGTCCAACAACTTATCGAGGAATTCAGCGAATAGAAAAAGTCGACTCCAGTTCCACCAGCAGTCCCATAGGTTCTCTTTTGTGCGGCGCTTCGGAAGGTTATCTGGAGAGTTCTGCGTCTTGTCTCGTTCGAACCAGATCCGGTTGCCTGTGGAAGATCTACCGAAAAGGTGGTACAACATAGTTCCCGACCTCCCAGAACCCCTTCCACCGCCGAAGGACCCCGAAGAAGGCGAATCCAGGCTAGCTATGCTGGAGAAAGTGATGATCCGGACCTGTCTCGAGCAGGATTCCTCCGACGAGAGATGGATAGACATACCGGAGGAGGTGAGGACTCTCTACATCCAGGCTGGGAGGCCCCGCCCACTAATCCGAGCTAGGAGGCTCGAACGAGTGCTACACCTCCCTGAAGACGGGATACGGCTCTACTACAAGAGGGAGGACCTCTCCCCCACAGGGAGTCACAAGGTGAACACCGCCCTCCCCCAGTGCTACTACGCCAAGAAGGAGGGATTCGAGGGCGTCTCTACGGAGACCGGGGCGGGTCAGTGGGGCTCAGCCATGGCATACGCCAGCGCCCTCAATCAGCTCAGATGCCACATCTTCTGGGTTAGGGCAGCCTACGACTGGAAGCCCGGGAGGCGGGTCATGATGAAGCTGTACGGAGCCGAGGTCTACCCATCTCCAAGCCCCCTGACAGAGACCGGTCGTTCGATCCTCAAGAGAGACCCGAACCACCCGGGAAGCCTTGGGATAGCCGTAAGCGAGGGTCTAGAGTACGTCAGCACGAAGGAGGGCTATGCCTACTCCTTGGGCTCGGTGATGAACCACGTTCTGATGCACCAGACCATCATAGGGCTGGAAACGATGAAACAGTTCGAAATGGTGGACGATGAGCCCGA
>JAUWBL010000213.1 GCA_030601715.1 Candidatus Geothermarchaeota archaeon
GGCTCGGCGAAGGATGGCGTCATCGTATTGCAGGGAGATCATCGGGAGAGAATGCCCGAACTCCTTGAGCGACTGGGCTTTCTGAGGGATAACGTAGAGGTCCTCTGACGCAGAAGCGCAGGCTCTCGTTCCTTGCCAGCAGGGGGGTCATGTACGATACGTCGAAGAGGGGGCAAGTACGCAAAGCTCTGTCCGCGATGTCTAGGTTGGAAACTCGGGCTTTCGTCCTCCTGGGACGGGTGGCTGACGCCAGAGGTGTATGTCTGCCATGAGTGCGGCTATCGGGGTCCTCTATACCTCAAGGTCGACGAGACTGACGATCGGGATGGTGAAGATTCAAAGCATGACGACGTGGGATGACAGACTTGTCCTGAGCCAGGATGGTCGATGAAGGGCCAGCTGCTCCTGCGAGGCCTGCGCGGCCTATATGTTTATGCGTTTCTTGCAGCCTTCACTTTGGTTCTCTTCTCTTACGTCGGTCTGACCCTATCAGCTCCCTTGGCCTACCAAATAGCAGGGGAGAACGTTACTGAGATCCCCACCGTCCGTTTCCTTGGCTTGTGGGTCTTCTCCCTCCCCCTTACAATTCCTCTGCCTTTCCCCCTCTCATTCGAGGCTCTGTTTTCCGGCTTGGTCCTTCTATATGCCGCCATGATGGCTCTGACATTCGTTGACAAGGAAACCGACGTCTTGAAGGCCACGCGTCTTCTCCGAAAGGGCGATATTGGAGGAGCCCTGAAAAACTCCTTCTTTGCTACAGTCACTCTGAGCGCGGCCCTCCTTGTGTTGACGTTGGGTCTTATGTTCGTTCAGGAATCCGCTGGGGTGGAGACGGGTAGTCTGCAGTATGAGGACGAGCTGGAGTACTATGTGGGAGCCACCTACGCAGTTGTCCGGGAGGAGATCGGTTTTAGATCTACGTTCGTGGGATTGATCGCATTCCTGGCGATGACCAGATATGTGCCCCGCGGTTCAAGCTTGCGTGAAACCTCCATCATGGTTCTGAGTGCGTTCATCTACCCTGGCTGGCTGAGGCGACGGTTAAGGAACCTCATAGGCAGAGAAGTTATTGGCTCCTCACTGCTGTTCGGGATCTTCCTTTCATCTGGCGTCTTCGGCGCTTATCACTTTCTCTTGGGAGGTGGGTGGGGGGTGGGCAAGGTCTCGCAAGCCTTCTTGGCTGGATTGTTCTTTGGATACATCTTCGTGGAGTACGGGTTGCCTGCTTCTATCATTTCGCATAGTACCATCAACTATTTCTTATCGACAGCTAGCCTCCTGGGAGTGAGGTACTCCCTGCCTATCCTTGTCTTCGAACTCTCTCTCCTTCTCCTCGGTGGGCTGACTCTCGTGTACTTGGCAGGAGTAGCGAAGACAAGGCTCAGCAGATCCGCCACACTGTCGGGTGTCTAGAGTGTGTTGACGAGCCCGCTCACGGAGACTCAGCTGGTACAGTCGTGATTTAAAGATGTCTAGGCTGAATCTGTAATTGTCCAGGCGGAGCGTCCTAGTGACTTAGCGCCACGGAGCAATACCTAGCATTGGATAACGACACCGAAGACTCGTCTCGCCTGGGAAGCGCCATCTCTTCTGTTCGGAAGTCCATCGCGCAACTCCGCCATTATGCGTCGATCTCCAGAGTGGAAGAAATCTCAAGGAGATACTTCGTCATCAATGCCTACGATGGAGCCATGACCATGTTGGGAATTGTCATCGGTGCCCACGTTGCGGGAAACATAGATCCGAGGATCGTCGTTGGGGCCGGACTAGGAGGAATCGTGGCGATGGGAGTTTCTGGTTTCACGGGAGCTTTCCTCTCAGAAAGAGCTGAACGGCAGAGGAAGCTGAAGGACATAGAAAGGCATCTCTTCACCAATCTGGAAAACTCCGTCCTGGAATCCGCCTCGAACTTCGCAGCTATCTGGGTTGCTCTGGTCGATGGCGCAGCCCCAGCTATCACGGCGTTCATCTCTCTGAGCCCTTTCATCCTAGCCCTGCAAGGCATGATCTCCGTTCCCCTCGCTGTAATCTCAGCGGTTGCTCTGTCTATCTTGTCTCTCTTCGTCCTCGGCGCATATCTTGGAAAGGTATCCAAGGAAAACATCTTCCTCTACGGTCTTCAGACTTCGCTCGCGGGGGGCGCGACCGTAGGCATTCTTCTCCTGATAGGAGGGGTTTAGGAGGAGGTTCTTTGCCTGCTACCCTGAACAGGATGGTAGTGGACGCCCTGAAGTCAAGGGATATACCCATCATCGAGCTCTCCAAGGCCCTGTGCGAGGTACGTGGTATAGGGGAGGTCGAAATGCAGGTCATGGAGGTAGACGCGAATACCGAGACCGTCAAGATAGTCTTCAAGGGAGATGACGTGGATTATGATGCCGCGGTGGAGACGATGCGACAGTACGGAACTGTCATCAGGAGCATAGACGAGATAAGCATGTCGAAGTCTGGGTAGACAGAGGGAAACTGCGTAGCAAGTCGCACAGCTGCTTCAAAGTGCGTCTCATGGTACTTGGTCCGAATATGGTTAGAAAGCATTAGACATGGTAGCCCGG
>JAUWBL010000007.1 GCA_030601715.1 Candidatus Geothermarchaeota archaeon
TTCATCGAGGAAATCGGATCGAAGGTTCTCGCGCTCATCGACACAAGTCTGGAAGCGGTCGCGCGCATGGATAGCGGCCTAGCGAGGAAATTGCGCGAGAAAGACGACGAGGTAGACGACATGTACCACAGATACTTGGAGGAATCGCTAACCGAAAGAAAGTACTCCATGCCGTGCCTCGCAGGAAACCTCTTCGCAGCCCGACACCTCGAAAGGGTCGCGGACCACTGCGTCTACATGGGGGAATCGGTCATCTACGCCGTAACAGCTGAACGCGTAGTCCTAGGTTGAGGAGCAGATACCATAGACACTGCCACACCATAGTAACAGCTTGACGCGGGGATATCCCTCAGAAACGTCAACTATGAACGCGTAATTCCCGGTTGAAGGTCTGACGCCGTGCAGAGATGAGCCGTCTTCGCTCAAGAGAAGAAGTCCTTGGGGAGAGAGCGAACCTCGACATTGTCTCCACTCAGTACCATTCTTCCCAAGAAGAGTCCGCCCCAGCCTTCTGCGTCCCCCGGCCTCAGGAGGTGCATCTTCCCTCGCACCGGATCCAAGGCCAGAAGCTTCCCAACCCTCCAGTCCCCGTTCGTGATCTGAAACCCGACGAGCAACCCCATCTCCCTCCCCGAAGAATACACATCAACCTGTAGGTCGCCAAATGGGAATTGCACCAGTCTGAGAGGTTCTCTGCTTGCTCTATCGACGGCGAGCATCTTCACTTGGTTTCCCTTCTTCTCAGCGTAGGAAACATCAGCCCTCGACATCCCGACGTGTTTCACAACCATCTTGCGTAGGGCGCCGCCGACTCTCCAAGCCGCCCCCTCAAAAAGCCCCGACCCTCCAATCTCCCTGCGACGGCAATCCACCGATTCGAGAACGAACTCGTTCTTCTGAAAGTAGCTTCTGAGCTTTCTCTCCCTTATCCTCCTCCTTTGCCCTGACGACCGCTCGAAAGCGTCGGGGACCGGGGCGAAATGCGTCCGTATCTCGCCGTAGCCCGTTTTCTTGAGCTTCGTGATTTCTTTCACCAGAGGCTCGAGCTCGGAACTCTTCTGCAACAGCACTATTTCCCTCAATCCGAGCTGTTTGACCACGCTCAGGACGTGATTGACTGCTCTGTCATCGGAAAGCCAACCATGCATCGTTGTGATGGTCGGTTGACAACCCAGTTCCTTAGAATACTTGTGTAATGCAGCGACGCCTTCCTCGAGCCGTGGCTCCACGCCGTGGGGTGAGGTTTCCCCCACAAAGAAAGTCCGAACAGTTTCACAGGCTTCGAGGGAGAGAAGATCCTCTGAGGGAACCGCCAGTCCGATGGTGCCGGGCACCCCCAGGTCGCCCTGCCCTGGGTCCGCGTCTATGACACCGACTTTCAGGCCGGCCCGCCTTCCACGATTGAGAAGGAAGACGGTGAGGCTGGACTTTCCGGTGTCAGTGCCGCCGATGATGGCGAGATCCGTTTCCCTTGGAAGAACCCTTTCAGCGACTGACGACCAGAACCTGCAACCTATTCCGTCCCTCCTCTCGACGAGACCCCCGGAGCCCAGCCTGACTTCTAGTTCAGCCCCTGTACCACCCGCTTCGACAGGGTACGCCCGGTATCTCTTCACGACCCCCCTATCGCCTGGGTGCATTCTCTTGCCGAATATCTCCACCTCTCCCCCCGTCACAACTACCACGGCGGAGCCCACAACTAGGACGGCTTCTCCCGACCTCAAGGCAACGATTTCGGTGTGCAAGGTCAACCTCTACCGAGAAACTCGCTTCGATCTGGCAATCCGACCGTCAGAACAGTCGGGCTTCTTCCACTGCCTCCCCGCTTTCCAAGCCCAGTCTCTGCCAAGGGCTTGAGGGTGGCTTTCCTGCTACCTCCAATTCTTCAGATGCCTATGGCGATGCGGGCGTCGAGGGCCTTGGCTCCCCTCCCCTTCTCAAAGACCGTTAGGGGGTTGACATCGAGTTCCTGGATCACCGGGAAATCGGTGACGAGCTGGGATAGTCTCTGCAGGCATTCTGCAAGGGCGTCTGTGTCGGAGGGGTCTTCGCCTCGGAACCCGGAGAGGATCTTGCTGGCCTTGATGGAGCCTATCATGCCGTAGGCGCTCAGCTCCCGGATGGGGGCAAGTCGGAAGGTGACATCTCCGTAGGCTTCGACGTAGATGCCTCCCAAGCCGAACATGAGCAACGGGCCGAACTTGGGATCCCGCTTCATCCCTATGATAGTCTCCTTGCCCCCCTTCACCATCTCCTGGACATTGACTCCCCAGACTTCCGCATCCGGCCTAGCTCCACTCACCGCCTCCACGATTTCCTCGAAGGCCTGTCTAACCTCGTTCCCGCTTTCGAGACCCAATCGGATGCCCCCGACGTCCACCTTGTGTACTATGTCGGGAGACGCCACCTTCAGTACCACGGGATACCCTATCTCCTCGGCAACACTCGTTGCCTCGTCCTTGGTTCGCGCCAGCCGATACTTCGGAAGAGGGAAACCGTAGGCGTCTAGGACCTCGAGGGCCTCAACCTCCGGTAGGAACCTGCGCTTGTCTCTTCTAGCCCTCGCTATGATCTCCTTCACCTTCTCCCTGTCGACGCTGAAGCTCTTGACCTGTGTTCGCGGTCGGGACAGCCAGTCCCAGTATTCATACATGGCAGCCAGGCTTCTGGCTGATGCCTCAGGGAACGCGAAGTGAGGGACTCCGTTCTTCTCCAGAATCTTTACGCCACGGGAGACATCTACTATCCCCATAAAGCAGGTGAAGACCGGTTTCTCTCCTCTGCTCGCATACTTCACCGCAACCCTCGCTATCTCCTCGATGTCGGTCATAGCTTGGGGGGTGAGGATCACGACAATACTGTCAACGTTCTCATCTGCATAAGCGGCGGAGAGAGCCACCTCATACCGATCGTGCTGTGCATCTCCGATTAGATCCACGGGATTGTGGACGCTCGCGGCAGGAGGCAACCCCATCCTTAGCGCTTCCGCCGTGTCTTTGCTGAAGGATGCCAGCTCAAGACCGGACCTGACGACGGCGTCGGTGGCCATGATGCCTGGTCCACCAGCGTTGGTGACTATTGCCACTCTTCTTCCTCTGGGTAGGGGCTGGTTGGCGAAGCTGACGGCGTAGTCAAAGAGTTCTTCGATCGACTCCACACGCAGAACGCCGCTCTGCGCGAAGACGGCGTCGTAGGCCTCATCCGAACCAGCCAGAGCCCCTGTGTGGGAGAGAGCAGCCTCTATCCCCGCGGTCGTCCTTCCGGACTTGATGGCTAGGATCGGCTTGCTGGTCTCCAGCTCGCCGGTTATGTCTCTCGCTATCCTGATGAAGCGATGACCCTCTTTGAGTTCCTCCAGGTACATTAGTATGACATCCGTGTTCGGATCCTGGCCCAGCATGATGAGCAGATCGTTTTCGTCCACATCGGCCTTGTTGCCCATGCTGACGAACTTGGAGAACCCGATGTTCTTCCCCTTCGCGTAGTCGAGGATCGCTGTGCAGAGGGCCCCGCTTTGGGAGAGGAAGGCTATGTTCCCCTCTCTGGGCATGGTGGAAGCGAAGGAGGCGTTCAGCGAGATCCTAGGGTCCGTGTTTATCAGCCCCAGGCAGTTGGGGCCTAGGAGTCGTATTCCCTCTCTTCTCGCCGTCTTGGCAACCATGCGTTCGAGTTCGACCCCCTCCCCCCGTACCTCCTTGAACCCCGCCGAGATGACAATGGCACCTTTCACACCCTTTTGACCACATTGACGGAGAACCTCTGGAACCGTCCTGCTGGGGGTCACGATCACCGCGAGCTCCAACGGGTCCGTCACGTCGAGAATGGAGGGATAACACTTGACCCCTAGGATGGACTTCGCCCGGAGGTTCACGGGGTATGCTATGCCCGTGTAGCCGTTTCGGATGATGTTGGCGAACACGCTTTGGCCTACGCTTCCTGCTTCCCTTGAGGCCCCTATGACCGCTAGGGAATCTGGATAGAAGAGAGGTTTCAGATCAGCCATCCGCGAGGTCGTGTCTTCCATTTTGCCTCACTTGGATTCCGGCGGGTCAAGATAGGTTCTGAACCGAGGGAAATAGGCGGCTAGGGTTTCCTTCCCCTCGTCTGAGCATGAATAATCTAGCCCTCGAGCCCTTTGTATCTGGCACCATGGAAACTGAACTACAGTGGTTCGAGAACCCTGCCATAAGCTACAGCTCCGACGACCTCGAAGAGGTGGAGGCTGTACTAAAGAACTTCATCGTCGCCAACGGGAGGTACTACGGCGGAGGCCTGAAGCCTGCGCCGGAGGCGGAGCCTGACGACGGGCTCTTCGACATAGTGACGATCGGCGACATAGGCTTCCTAGAGGTGGTGATGAACCTGAGGAAGTTCACTAAGGGCACCCACCTCTCGCACCCGAAGATCAGTCACTGGCGCGCCAAGAGAGTTGAGGCTTCCTCCGAAGAGCGCGTCCTGATCGAGATGGACGGGGAAGTCATAGGCACGCTGCCAGCGAGCTTCGAGGTGCTACCGATGGCTCTCAGGGTGAAGGTATAGCTAAGACGTCTGTGGGGGCTGGATAGCTAGAGCTTTAGAGCTATCTGTATCGCGGCTCTGATGTCCTTCCCGAACCTCTTTTCTACGTGCGGATATGTCTTCGTCGTGCTTCTTTCATCGACTAGCTCTACCGTTACCTCTCCAGAGAGAGAACTAAGGACGGTCTCGTGGATTTCCCGCCACCGCTGTCCCAACCCGATCCTTATCCTAACTTGTTGAGGCTCCAAGACGCTCATCAACTCACCTAACCATGTCAGAACCTCGCCAGGGCTGTTCGTGGCCACCCCATCTATCAGCTCACTTCCAACGAAGGCAGCGGTCCCTATCCTCTTCCCCGGATCGATACCCACTACCATGTTCCCCACCTCTCGGGGAGCCCTCCGAAGAAGATCGATCCGTCTTAGTAGCTCCCGATTCCGGAGCTTTGTGCTAACCCTCATTGTTCTGTAGCTTGGGGAAGCTTCGATGTGGTCTCGGTCCGTAAGGAGAAGCCGCCAGGACCCTCTATCGTTGGGATTGCTCACAAAATAGGCGGTGATCCCCGCTGCCCTTACGAGGGAATGGATCCTCTCCCTAAGCTTGTCATCCGCGATTAGCAGACCCACTGAGACGTGCTCCCGCATCCTGAATCTATCCCTCGCTCTCTCGATTGAAATGCTTTCGGTTCCTCGTAGGGAAAGACCACCGACGCCACCAGCCGTGATTTTCAGAGAGAGGTCTCTCTACGTTCAGCGTGAAACTGGTCGCAGTTTGTTCACTCCTCGACGCTGAGTCGGCTACGAAGACATTACTTATCTTAGGGCTCTCCACTTGCATGGTTTGCTCATCGAGGCTATCTTCCTTTATCTAATCATCGTACCCTCCTTTGTGTATCTTTCTCTTCCTCCGTTGCGATGAGGTGGGCACCGTTTTCGCTTTCTTAGTCAGGCGCTGGATAGCTGGCGAAAAGATGGAGGACGCTCTGCGGAAGGCCAAGGAGTTCAACGAAGACAGGATGACCGTCCTGCTCAACCAGCTAGGCGAAAACGTTCTGCAGACGAAGCCCGCTGAGAGAGCGGTTTCGGACTACAGAGAGTTGCTCTCCGCCATCGCAGATAGGGGGATACGTGGGTGCATATCGGTCAAGCTGACCCAGCTCGGACTCACCTTCGACAAAGCGCTTTGCCTGAGGGGTCTGCGAACTATTGTTGGGGACGCGAAGAGATCTGGTACAATGGTCTGGTTAGACATGGAGGATTCCCGGTTCACCGACGACACCCTTGAGGTGTACTTTGACCTCTTGGACGAATACGACGGAGTGGCGGTGTGCATCCAGGGCAACCTCAAGCGAAGCGAAGGCGACATAAGGAGGATCCTGGCCCGGAATGGCAGGATAAGGCTCGACAAAGGAGCGAACAGGGAAGACCCTGAAATAGCATATCGCACCAAGGAGGAGGTCAACCAGAACTTCGGGAAGCTGATGGAGTTGCTTTTCAAGGAAGGGGAAAGGTTTGCCATTGGCTCCCACGACGATGGGTTTGTGAATAGAGCCGTTGAGCTGAACCGAGACTATGGAAGGGATTTGGAGTTCCAGCTCCTCATGGGGATACGGGACGACCTGAAGCGGCAACTCGTGGAGAAGGGACACCGAGTCAGCGTCTACATCCCCTATGGAAAGGGGTGGATGGCCTACATCTACAGGAGAATACGGGAGAAGCCCGGCAACATACTTCTGGTTGCCCGCTCCCTGCTTCCGTGAGTCCGACGCGGGAACAATAGGAGAGATGAAACAAAGAGGAAGAGTGGGTTCCTAGAAGCGATGGTGTCCTAAAGCTGTCGGAGTCCATAACTATCGAGAGACTTACCGAACTCCTGTTTAACGACACCCGTCTCGAGGCTTCAGGGGCCTTCGGCATCCTCCACGGGCCCCCCAGCGGGAGAAAGTCGGAGGTCGCCCTGAGTCTGGCAATGGGCCTAGCCGCGAAGGGCGTGGTGGCCCACTATCTGGATGTCAACTTCTCACTGGTCCCCGACTACATTCTTTCGGAGCTTCACAAGGAGGACGAGCTACCCGTCAGGATCTACAGACCCGAGGAACCTACCCAGGCGGAGAAGGTGCTAGAGATACTAGCTTCAGAGACCTTGACCCACCCCGAGTTGATCATCCTCGACTCTCTGATCCTTATGGGGAGGGTCGCGCTGCTGAGAGATCTGGAGGTGGATCCCGTCTACGTCTTCGCCCTGATGAGAAAGTTCGCTCTGAAGCCTCAAAAGAGGGCTGTGGTAATCCTCGAAACGAGGATGCGCAACGTTTCCCAAGCCTCCGTCGTGAAGCAGTTCACGAAACACATAGATTTCATCGCGAAGAGCGCCATGGTAGCCGGCGGAGCACTCTCCATCTCAGTGTCCCACACCCCTTTCACAGATGTGAAGCTGTGCAGGATAGAGGCGAGCGATCTTCCGACCGCCCTACTTTAGGATCGCCCTAGAAGCAGGGCATCTTGGCTGTGCACACGATGGATGTGATGGCTAGGAGGGCGATTAGGAACAGGACCAGCCCTATCGAAAAGAGGCCCGTGTCTAACGTTCTCTTTGTAGCGCCCCTTCCCATGAAGAGAATGCCGAGGAAGGTGAGGCCGTTCAAAATAAAGTACAGGGTGGTTTCGCCTGGCGACTGGGATGTGGTCGTCTTCGCAAACATACCAGAAAAAGGGTTGTTTAGAGCTATGATGCCCCCACTGATGAGGAAGATCGTTAGCGTGGTCACCGCAAAGACCGCCAGTGTCTGAGCTGAGAGAAGCGTGGATTTCTCAAGCCTTTTCCCGATTCTGAAGTAGAGAGAGTCAGAGATCTTCTCGATTCGGCGTCTGAACCGCTCGTACAGGATGGTGTTCTCTTCCGACATGCGTTCGCCTCAGACTCCTTGAGCTCCTTCTATCTCCCGCAGAAGAGCTTTCCCCTCACCCAGAATATATCGAGCAACGTCCACCACCCACTCCCCCGTCTCGGCCAGCTCCACTATCTCCCTCAGATACTCCTCAGGCGAGTTCTCCTTGGCCTCTCTCCAACCAGCATAGGCTTCGACAATCCGTCTGTAAGCCCCTTCGTGCCGTCTACAAAACCCGTCAGAGGTAGTCTTCTCGTCGCAAACCGAGCAGGTTTTGGGCACTATCTCGTCTTCCCCCTTAGTGATCTGCCCTTGACCATAGACTCACAGTCGAAGTTGACGCAGGAATCTTCGTAAGGTACTACTATCATTCGCGGCACGGGCCCTTTCGCGGAGCTGACCATCAATGAGAGCAAGCTGCTTAGAATCTGAGTTGCACCTAGCTGATTAATCTACTTTCCCGGCTGTGCGTCAGTGGCCAAGGCTATGACATTGAACTCGGGAGCCAGCCATAACTCCCCTTTAGTTTTACTAGAGAAAAACGTAAACTGATCACGTTTCCCAGCTGATATCCACTTGCTGCTTCCTCCTGGGAGAGCAATGGACAGTGCCAATGCGATCGCCACCATAAGCTGAAAGCCGGATTTGAACTCGGGTTTACCAGTAATCCTAGAGTGTATGCGAAACCTCCACGTCTACTGCTCCTTCCCTGACGCCGCTGATAGCGGAGCAGTGCTTCTCCACGGAGAGCTGGTCTGCTAGAGCCGTCGTTGGGCTCCTAGCCTTGTCGCAGCTTCCATAGTCCGTATGCTCCCAGAGCCAGCAAGACAAACGAGAGAAGCGGTATGCCCTCAACCATACGCAGAACAAGGCTGTTGACAGTCCCTCCATGCAAGAATCCCTGATTGAAGCCTATGCTGTAGCCCGCCGCCAAGCCAGACAAAAAAAGCAGTGTCACGGAGACGGCGACTCCAAGTCTAGCCATGCAACAACTCACCAAGCGATAACTACAGAGTGGAGGCGATCTTGTGGCTAAAACTCAGATGTTCCCTCAGAGAGGCAGCTCCCCTGACTGCTCTTCCTGCAGAAGAATCGATGGAGCCTCTGCGGACTTCCTAGCTTTCCAGGCTGACTCACTCGGGCCGCAAGGGACGGGCCACCAACACTGATCTCGGTCGTGAGCCCGACGTGGCGCGGTCCGAGGGCATAGCGTGGTACACGGTCCGGGTGCTGAAGGGCGAGTACGGTCGGGAAGCCGCGAAGCTACAGGACCGCATCAAGCAACTCAAGAGAGTGTTGGGGGAGAAGCTGGCAGAGCTCCCTGAGCCCAGGAACGGGGACAGCAACAACCCCCAGATGTTCGGATAGAGCTTAGCTTCTCTTAGCCGACGAAGTGTCCCTGTGGCTGGGCTATTCGAAGGGCCAGATGGCGGCCTTCAGCACTCGATACCGCTTGCCATCCTTGGTCTTGAGGATAAGGTAGTCTAGGGTTTTGGGGTCTTCTGCCACACTATAGGACTCGTTACCGATTGTGATCGATGCTCCCTCTAATGTCTTGAACTCGCTGTGTGACATCATCTGAAGCAAGATAACTACGCACACCCATTTCTTATATGTAACGCTTTGGGCATCTCCTAGTTTTTCTCTCTTGAGATGCCATCGTAGTGGCCTGATCAACTCCCGGCATGTTCAGCCAAGGCTTTTCTTGTGTTCTGCCCTCTTGATCGGTTGCCGTGTACTGTACTGAGTGTGGGGCTGGGCTGGAGGAAGGCGCAAGGTTCTGCAGTCAGTGCGGAGCCCCCGTCACGTCTAGACCGAAGCCAGCCTGGAAACAGCCTTTTCCTGCTTTTCTGGTCGTCTTTGTCGTAGGCTGAGCCATCCCAGTGACTTCTGCGCTGACAAGAACGGACATCCACGACGGTTAAACACCTATTTATCCCCTCTGTCTTGTGATCCGCAGAAGAATGGAGAAGGTAATCATCGCCCAGAAGTTCAGCCTGTTCCACGAGCACTGGAGTCCGAAGATCGTTGGCGAACTCAACGACTCGTACGTCAAGCTGGCGAAACTCAAAGGTGAGTTCATATGGCACCGTCACGAGATGGAAGACGAGCTTTTCCTTGTCGTCAAAGGAGAGCTGCTGATCAAGCTCAGAGACCGCGACATTCAACTGAGAGAGGGTGAGCTGGTGATTATCCCAAGAGGAGTGGAACACCTGCCCACAGCTGGAGAGGAAACCCACGTGTTGCTTCTTGAGCCCAAGTCCACAGTAAACACAGGGAATGTGCAGGACAAGAGAACCGTGGGCGACCAGTGGATCTGATCTCTAGGCTCTGCAGAAACTTCAGGGCGGTAGGAACACCCCTTCTGGATGAACTGAAAACTCAAGCAACATAGGTATCGTTGCCTATGTGTTAGGGTCCACCTCTGCACAGTTCTTTGTATGGTGGACAGCAACAACCCTGACATGTTCGGCTGACGGAAATATGTCCGCGTGGGAATGCTCCACAGCGGGGTGTGTTTTGCCATGTCCCTAGTTGACGGAGGAATCATCGACAGCGTGATGGTTCTGTGTGCGCTCATCTTCAATGGACTCATAATCATAGTGTTTCTGGCGCGGGCTCAGCAGTTTGACCGGCTGGAATCGGTGACAGGTTACGCGGTGAACCTGTTGTTGGTCCCTTTCACGGTGCTGTGGGCGCTGAACCTGCTGAGTGGGCGCGATGTTGGCCGCGTAATCACGGGCGTGCCCATCCTGCTGTTCTTGGTGGATGATCTCTGGTACCGCACGCTTCAGAGGATGAAGCCGAAGCACCACCCCACCCGCTGGCCAGTTCACCTCTACCTCTACTTGGTCCTGTACCTTGTCGGGGCGATGCTGTTGGTTGGCTATGCATTCTTCGTGTCGATGTTCTACGGCTTCCTAGTCCTCGCCACCTACTACGCCGGTCTGGCGGCTTTTGGCTACTATAGGCATCGTCACGCGAAGGCAAGGGCGAAGGGAGGGGGGGATAGAAACCCCAGCATGTTCAGGTGACCTGACGTGAGGGGATTTGACGGTAGGCGACCCGAGGGCCTGACACTCCGGAGCAATGTGGAATGAGCCTGCCGAGAGAAACCGAGCGACTTCTGTTACGGGAATACGATGACAGAGATGCAGCCTCCATGCTTTCATTTCAGACAAGGTGGAGTATCACAGCCACCGTCGAACCCTTGCCTTGGAGCGCAGGTACTCGTCGCCGAACTTTCGCTCCAGGTATCGCTCCTCGCGCTTGATGACGCCATAGGTAATGACCAGCAGACTCCCCGAGAGGAGTACCATCGGCCAGAGGGCGTTTGCGGAGATCGCTATTCCCCGATAGAGAACAATCACCGAAAGATACTGCGGATTGCGGGAGAACCTGAATGGCCCATACGTCACGAGCACCGTTGCCGGCTTAGACGGGTCAGGATTTGTACCAGCGTTGCCCATCGTCGTATCCGCTGATGCATTCAGAACGATCCCGATCCCAATGAGAGGCAGGCCAATCGCCAGTTGCAGCCAAACCTGAGGTAGGAGGTACACGGGAAACTCAATGTGAAGAACCAAACCCGCGACAAGCGGCACAAGGAATATCAATGCTGGCTTGGCGATTATCCCTGGATTATCTCGTTCCTCCTAATTCATTGGGGTTTCCCTACGAGATCCTTGGTCTCAGACGACGCGAACCCCCCCTTAGGTTTGACGGTGGTAGGACGTAGGCACTCGGCGTCATTCGATTCTGCTGAGATTTCTTTTTCCTAGATAGAGGAACACGATCCCCACCACCCAGATCAGGGGGATGTACAACAATGGGAGATCAAGGACGAGGGCAGAGACTACGAACAGTCCCATCGAAACCATCATCACTATCGTCGCGTTCAGGCCTAGCGACTGTTGAGAAAACGCCGGCATCCGGAGGAAGAGACCGAGGGCGAAAGGCACGCTTGCGGCAGCGGCCAGCATCAGTAATCCGACGTTGCTCAACAAAGAGATGAAGGTAGGCTGTGGAGCCATGATGGCTGTGACGGCTGTGATGGCCGCCGCTACCGGAACCACCACCAGCCAACCCTGCACGAGCCTGGCCTTGATGAGCCTTCCCACCCCAGAGGGCGCCTTCTTGTAGATGAAGAGGGCTTCCTTCCCACGAAGCGTCACATCGCCGACCACGAACGCCCCAAGCATCGGAAGCATAAGCAGGGCGTAGATCGGGACATCCATAAGATCACCGGGATCGGCAAGGAACACCGTCATCAACACGAACAAACCCATGATATAGGCGATCCTCGACAGGTTCTCAAGCCTCCGCCCATCGTCCTTGAAGACAGATACTAGGAGAGCGCCGAAGGAACCGCCACCCCCCAGAGACCTAACGGCCTTGTAGAAGGCACCGTCGGGCTTCGCCGTAGAGGCCGTGAAGGTTGTGGGTTCGAGGCTGTAGGCTCGATCAGCAGCCTTCGCCCCCAGCCACAGAGCCCCGACAAAGAAGGCGACGAGTCCCCCGAACCGGGCCAGGGTCTCAGACCCCACGGCCAAGATGTTGCCCGGGTTGGCCGCGAAGCCGACAATGACCTCCGCGCCCCAGGAGCTGGGCAGCACCCCCAGAACGGCCCTGACCAGTCCGCCCGTCCCTGGATCCGCGAGGGCTTCGAGCAAACCTCCCCCCATGATTGAGTACATGAACACGATCATGGGTAGAGCGAGGACCAGGCTGAGGGCTCTTCCGATGTCCTTTCCACGAGCGGTTCTTCCAAGCTTCGTCCTCAGAATGGCGGTGATCACGGTGCCGATCCAGAGGGCGGAAGAGAACGTGGCCACGAAGATTACGATGATTACCGCCATCTGAGCTATGTCTAGCCCCAAAGGACCCAGAGCAGCGGTGAAGAAGCCGGCGATTGCCACGATGGCGATCCCGTAGAAGGGTATGACGCCCAGGAACTTACCGAGGAGGATGTCGCTTGGCTTGACCGGTGCTGCGAGGAAGATCTCTAGCTGACCAGCGTGGACCTCCTCCTTCAATGCAGAGCTGATTGGCCATATGATGAAGAAGAAGAAGAGCATGAAGAGCAGGATCTGCACCACCGCCACGGCCACCTGCGAGAGGAAGAAGGCGACGAGCTCGTCGACGAAGAAGCCGACCAGCATCGGCGCGATGTAGGCCACCCAGACCGCCAGCAACGCTGCTGCCAGATAGAGGAGGTAGGGCCTTATCCTCCGTATGCCGCTAGTGGTGATGCGGTACTCGTTCCGTGCGACGACGAGCCACTTACGCTGGGGCACGCCTCTGCTCCCTCCACGCCAGGAGCTCCCTCTCCTCCACCCCCCCGGTCAGGGCGATGAAGGCGTCCTCCAAGGTCTCGGCCTCCGTCTGAGAGATGATCTCCTCCACGGTGCCCAGGGCGACGAGCCTGCCCTCGTCTATGACGCCGATTCGGTCGCAGAGCTCCTCCACCACCGGGAGGATGTGGCTGCATATGAAGACCGTCTTCCCCGCCCCGCCAGCCAGGCCTTCGATGAGGTCCTTCACCATGGCGGCGGCCCGGGGATCCAGCCCCGAGGTGGGCTCGTCGAAGAACAGGATGGGAGGGTCGTGGATGAGGGCCGCAGCTATCAGCAGCCTCTGCTTCATCCCCCGGCTGTACCCCTCCAGCAGATGGTCACGCCTATCAGTGAGGCCGAAGAGCTTGAGCAGCTCGTCTATCCTCTCCGGCAGGACGTCCCCGGGTACGTCGTAGAGGGCCCCCATGAACTCCAGGAACTCGTGGGCGCTGAGCTTCTCGTACAGCCCCGGCGACTCCGCCAGCAGGCCCGTGATCCGCTTCACCTCGGTCCCGTCTCTGAGGATGTCGTGGCCGTTCACCGTGGCCGAGCCGCTGGTGGGCTCTATGATGCAGTTCAGGAGGCGGACGACCGTCGTCTTCCCTGCTCCGTTGGGGCCGAGGAGGCCGAAGGTCTCCCCCTCGTACACCTCGAGGTCGAGACCGTCCACCGCCTTGATCTCGCCCCCCTTCCCATAGTACTTCGACAACCCCTCCGTGCGGATAACCGCCTTCATCATCCATCCTCCTCCCGTACTCGATGCCCTCTGAGCGAACCCGTCCCTCAGCTGGGGGAAGCAACTGTACACACAAGAGAGATACATGGGATAAAAGCCGAGGGGTGGGACGAAGGCCCATCATCTACGCTTGGACCACGCCCACGAGCAGCCAGGTTGCTGCCCACCAAGAAGTGTTTCGTTGACTCTCTCGCCTTCTTCAGGTGCCCTCTCATCTCCCCTATTTCCATATCGAGCTTCTTTGCCTTGACCACCTTGGC